>JALOAB010000119.1 GCA_023229045.1 Fidelibacterota bacterium | reverse complement strand
AATTTTGTTAGTCTCATCTTCCTATCCCTTCACTAAGTCAATATTATCCAAAAACATCGTTAAAGTCAAATAGAGCTATTCGTCGTCGAAGTGTTTATGGCACTGGTGGCAGTAGCGGCCGGAATTCTGCACGAAAAGGCGTTGTTCGTAGCGTTTCAATTGGCGCAGGTAAGCGTTGCCGGTTGCTACACCGCAATGATGCCGTTTGCGCGCGCCTTTGCGGGCCACGACCGGCGTGCGGCAGACCGGGCAGACACAGCCGCAGGCCAAACTCTTTTCGACCTGCGATACGTGCCGCAGGAAGCCGTCCTTTTCGGCGTAAGGAATTTTAATTGCGCCGGGCTGTTTTGTGCCGGATTCGTTCATCTGACTAAAACGGGCGCTGATAGCTTTGATCTGAGCCATGTCCATTAGTTATAATCGATTGCTTTCGTTTTCACGAAGGAATTTTAAACAATTGTCGCGCTAAACCAAAGGGCTTAATCTTTTGGGTACAAAGCGGCGCAGGCCGAGTGAAAGAGTAATAACTGTCACCGAACTGAGCGCCATCGCCAGTCCGCCGAGTTCCGGGCGGAAAGTAATACCGAAGAGCGGATAAAGCGCGCCCGCCGCGACCGGCACGAGCGCCGTATTGTAAGCGAACGCCCAGAACAGATTCTGTTTGATACGGGACATAACCTTGCGACTGAGTTGGAGAGCCGCGCTGACGTCGTTCAGGTCGTTCCTGATTAAAACTATGTCGCCACTCTCGACAGCCACGTCCGTGCCGGAACCGATCGCGATGCCAACATCCGCCTGAGCCAGCGCCACGGCGTCGTTGATGCCGTCGCCGATAAAAGCCACGACCTCGCCTTTTTTTTGCAATTGATGAATGGCGTCAGCCTTGTCCGCCGGTAAAACTTCGGCGAGAACAGTGTCGATTGCGGCTTGTTTGGCGATGGCTTGTGCGGTGTGGAGATTGTCGCCGGTGATCATGGCGACATTCAGACCAGCCTTCTTGAGTTTTCCAATAGCCGGGACGGCGGAATCTTTCAAGGTATCGGCGATAGCGATTGTGCCTGCCGCGGCTCCGTCAATTGCCACGAAAACAGCGGATTTGCCGGAGTCCGCATATTTTTGGGCGACCGATAAATTTTCCGGTGAAATGGTGATTTCCCGCTCCTGAAAGAAAACCGCTGTTCCGATGAGAATCTCACGATTTTCGACCAGAGCAGAGACGCCGCGACCTCCGAAAGCCGTGAAGTTTTCAGCTGAGGGAATATCGATTTTCTGCTTTTTGGCAAAATTGACGATTGCGTTACCGAGCGGGTGTTCGGAATTGTTCTCGACTGCCGCGGCATAACGTATAATATTTTCCTCTGAAATCTCATTCGTGAAAACGTCGGTCACGACCGGTTTACCAGTCGTCAATGTTCCGGTTTTATCGAAAACCACGCTGGTTATCCGCGGGGCGACTTCAAGAGCAGTTCCGTTCTTTATAAGAAGACCGAGTTCCGCGCCGCGTCCGATGCCAACCGTGACAGCGGTGGGAGTCGCCAGTCCCAGCGCGCACGGGCAGGCGATTACCAGGACGGAAATAAGAGTTGTCAGAGAAAAGAGCAGAGTCTGTCCGGCGATGAAATACCATACGATGAAAGCCAGGATAGCGATTGTCAGAATCACCGGGATGAAATAACTGACGACGGTATCCGCCAGACGCTGAACCGGCGGACGGCTACCCTGAGCCTGATCGACCAGGCGAATGATCTGCGCCAGGAGCGTTTCGCGACCGACCCGTTGAGCCCGGATGTGCAGGACGCCGTTCTGGTTCAATGTGCCGCCGTTGACCTTGGCGCCGGTCTGCTTGAAAACCGGCAACGATTCGCCGGTCAGCATCGATTCATCGACAAAGCTTTCACCGTCGATTACGATTCCGTCAACCGGTAAGCGCCCGCCCGGCTTGACGATTACAATGTCGTCAACGGCGACCGCATCCAGGGGAATTTCGCTTTCAATGCCATTGCGAATTACTACCGCGGTTTTAGGCTGAAGACCGATCAGTCGTTTGATGGCAGTAGAGGTTTTACCTTTGGCGCGCGCTTCGAGATAACGACCGAGCGTCAAAAATGTCGCCAGGAAAATAGCCGTTTCGAAAAACATAAAATCGCGCGTCAGTATAATCTCAAAGGTTCCCAGCAAACTGGCCAGAAAAGCCACTCCGACGCCCATAGCATACATCACGTCCATATTCAGACTGCGATTGCGCAGCGCCTGCCCGGCCGCCCGAAAAATCGGATAACTCAGGTAAATAAAAACCGGAGTGGCTAAAATGAGCATCAGATAAGCGATCGCAAATGGCAGGTGGATTGTGACAAACATCGGAATCATTAAAATGATACCAGCGACAAATCCGATGATTATCCGGCGCATTTTGAGTCGCAATTCGCGTTGCAATGCCTCGTTCTGATCGACTGCGGTTTCGCCTTCGCGACCGAGATACTGGTAGCCCGCGGATTCAATGGCTTGCCTGGCGGCATTGATGGAAAATTGCTCGTCATTTAATGCTAAATATGCCTTTTCACTGGCGAGATTGACATTCACCGTGCTGACGCCGGGGACTTTGCGGAGCGCATTTTCGACGGTTTTAACGCACATCGCGCAGTGCATTCCGCCGATTTTAATTATGGCTTGATTTATGTTATCGTTCGGTTTCATTAATTCACTCACAGATTTTAACTAACTGTAAGTTTGATAACCGATCGAGATATTCGTTACCGTTTAGAATTCCATGCCGAGCATCAGCAGGCTGACATTCAGGTCATTTTCAGTAAAGCGATACGCAATCCGCACGCCGGCATTCAATTCCAAAACCAGGGAAAAAATATTGAAATCGAAGTTCAAATCGACGCCGATTGAATTGTACTGCCGTTCGAGTTCGCCGGTTTTGCCGAGATTGAAGTCGCCGAAAAAAGCCCCGCGAATGCGTTTGAGATAAAAAAGTCCACCCAGCGCCCAGTCCGGATAACCGAGTGGAAATTCATAGGTAATACCCGCTCCGGTGAACAGATCGAAATAGACATGGTCATAGCCTTTGGCAAAGGGTATCGGGCTGACGAAGCGGTAATTACTCGGATTCTGCCGTTCGAATTTGGCGTCGAGCATCAGACTGTGATGTTTAATAAAGCCGGGTAAATAATAATTGCCTTGAATGGCGTATAAACGGCTTTGGTAATCGCCGCCCAACGGAGTATGTTTGACATTGATCTGAGTGGTAAAACCGGCAGTCGGTTTGACGTCGCGCGGCGCCGGATCCTGGTAATTTTGATAGGCGATTCCGTAGGAAAATGGTACGAACCAACCGTTACCATTTTCATAGATTCCGATTGTTTTTTTATCGCTGATGTAGGTATAGGCGCCGCTCAGACTCAGTTTTAATTGCCGGTAAAACACGCCGGTTGAATAGTCCAGCGGGAGGTCGGCGCGCAGTGAGAAAACCGCTTCATTCCAGGTTTCGATTTCAAATTCGTCGAAAATTTCTCCCGTGTAGCTAATTCTTTGTCCGAGATTGACTCCGGCGCTCAGGATTGGATAGAAACCGGCGTAACAGATTTCCGATCCGATCGAAAAGGCTTTTTCACTGGCATTGAAATTCAGTTCGGTATTGATGGCGGCTGTGTTTAAAAGGTCGTTGGAATACAGTCCGATATTAGCCGAGGTTGACGAAAATAAATAATACCAGCTGTGGATGTTCATCAGATGTCCGAATGGATTGTAATTAGTGACCGGGTACGGTTTGGTTGGGATTTTTCCTTCAGAAAAAAGATTGTCGCCCTGTTCCTGCTGAACTAATGGTTCATAATAGCGGATGTCGCGCTGTTCGACGGACTCTATCGGCCGCCAGTTTTGCGGATCAAGGGGCATTTCGCAGATGTCCAGACCATTGACGTCATAATCGCTGAAAAGCATCATTGTACCGTCGGCGGAGATCGCCGGGTAATAGGCGCCAAACCGGCGCGATGTAATCTGGAAGCGTTGTCCGTTGCTGATATTCACAGCGTATATATTATCGATTCCCGACCAGGCTGAATTGTAAAGCAGAAAATCAGCGTGGAACACCGGATATTCATCGTAAGGATGACATTCGCCCGGTATGATTGTTTCGGCATCATTTTTCAGATTGTAGATCGCAAGGTGCTTTTTACCGTTGCTTAATTTTATATAGGTCAGGCGGACGCCATCCGGCGACCAGGCGGGATTCTTAATGAAGCTGTTTTCCGGATTGGGCAGAATGCGGAGTTTGTCGCCACTGTCCGCATCCAGCAGGACAAGATTGCATTTTCTCTCGGTGGAAAACTGCACAACCGCGATGGTTTGACCATCGGGTGCAACTGCCGGAGAAAAATACTTACCGTTTTCCGTCAGGTAATGCAGTTGGCGCGTCTGCAAGTCGTAAATGGCAACGTCGGAAAAAACTTCGCCAGCCCAGCGTGGATCGGGAGTCAGTTCGTCCCAAACAATCAGATTGGCGCCGACGGAAATGCGGTTATCACCGCCGATTTTGGCGAGCTCTTCTTCACTGCCGTCGGAGTTGATTCTAACTAATGTGTGGGTGTCGCCCAGTCCGTAAATCACGGCGATTACCGAGCCGTTGGCGGCATAATGCGGCCAGCGATACTGCGTCCAGACTTTTTTCGGTTTTAAGTTGATTTTTGTGGCTGTGGTAATTTTCAAACCATCGACCTGTTTTCGCCAAAGCGAATCGAGTTCAGTCATGGTATCGGAGTAAATGCCTCTGGTGTTGCGTCCGATGATTATCCGGCTGGCTATTGAAAAGCCGTATGGATTCCAGGAGCGCCGGGTTGAACTGGTAATGACATTGTCCCAGACCTTGGCGCCATAGCGGCGCCGACCGTGAGTTGTCATCAAAAAGCCAAGATGATAGTAGTTTGGGTAGTAATCTTTATATGAGCCGAGATAAGCTTTTTCGTAGTTGTATAATTTTTGACTGAGTAATAAAGTACGAATTCCCAGATCGAATTCCGGTTGGCGACCGCGTCCGGCTGAGCTCAGGGCGGTTTCGATACCGACGGCATCGCCCTCGATAAACCACATCGGTGTATGCCAGACGGTCAGTCCCAGAATGGCGTACTCACCCGCCAGCAATCCGACCAGTCGCGTTAAACCGGAGTTGAAACGATCGAACTGCACCATGTGGCGCCCTTCGTGTATAGCCAAGAGATTATACCATTCGATATTGCCAGTCATCGATGATTGAGTGGGAATTGCGAACCACTCGCTTTTACGCGGCGCCAGAGTCATATAACCATTCGATGTGGCATTCCGATTTGAAAGAATCAGCGGCCATTTGCGACTATTCGGCTTGAGGGTTTTGCGGAGCGGATAGTAAAGATACTCGATGGTATTGGCGACCCGCTGACCCTCGGATTCGATTTCGGCTGGAAAAATTATCCGGTAATGCGGAGTGTTGATCTGGCGCCAGTGAATCCCGGGCGGCGGCTGGTCGGAATCGAGCAACTGGGCGTATCCGGCATTGACGAATAGAAGAAAAGTCAGGACGACAAAAATGGTAACCAATCGATATAACTATATTCCTTACTTCATAAGAGATATCTTCTGAACGTGTATCGAATTATTTATACGTATCCGTACAAAGTAGATTCCGGTTGCCAGAGTCGCTCCGTCAATTGGCAGATTGTAAGAACCGGCGGCTAAATAGCCCCGGTACAGTTCCCGGATCATATGCCCGTTGATATCATAAAGCGAGAAATGGACGTCTGCGCCTGCGGCAAGTTTCAAAGGGATCACTGTTCGCGGATTGAACGGGTTGGGATAAGCCGGACTCAATGTATAACTGTCAGCAAACATCGCGCCCTCAGCCTTAATTTCAATCTCAATCTCTTTCAGTCGGTTTTCCCGCCCTTCATAATTCACATCATAGAGTGTATAAAGATAGGTCTTACCCGGTTCAACAATTTTATCCACATAGGAGTACTTCGTCGCTTTAGTTGTGCTTTCCTGTCCTTTCAGAGCATCATCGGTCAGAAAACTGGCGATGACTATTGACGGAGAACCGTCTGCTATCGAGTGACGACGGATAATATACCCGAGATTCTCAATTTCCGAACTCGTCTCCCATTCCAGCATCACGTTTCCTTTCACCATTTTGGCGGTGAAGGAGGAGAGGATTACGGGGAGAGAATTGTCACCCTCATTACCGCCCACTCCAAACTCAGAGAATCCGCTCAGGCCGCTGCGGTGCAGGACCGGAATTGCGTTGCTGACCGTGCCGGTTACATGGGAGCCGTCAAGCGTCCAGGCGCTTTCGCTGTTTTCGCGCTTGAGGATGCGCAAGGCGCTGTAATCGGCAATGCCGCCGAAGCCTTCGGCGGTAATATCCAGGTCGTAGGTGCCGCCGCTGAGACCGTCTGCGTCGCTCAGGGACCAGTAGCCGTCCGGACTGACCGTATTGACCGTATATCCGCTGCCCTCCATCAACGGCAGTCCGTTGCTGCCCGGATTGGAGGCCGTAAACGCGGCTGTCAGCGTGCCCCCGGTCTCGGGCGCTGATGTATAGCTGACATTGACGGGACGGTAATTATCTGCCGTTCCCATCGGGAAAAGGACGTCATCTACGGTCGACGCCGCCAGCCAGCGCTTGAAATTCCCGATGATCTTCCCGTTCGTGCGGGTCAGCGTCCCCACGCTTTCGGCGGATGATCCCAGCGTTAGCGTATTGGAGCCCGTGCTAAGTGCGCCCTCGCTGAGGCTAAGATCCGTGCTTGCGGTAACACTGGAGCTGAGCGTCACGCCGGCGCTGTTTTCGATTATGAGCTGCCTGACCGTTGCCGGAAGCCCGTCGCCGGTCACTTGCGAAGATGTTCCGTTATAGTGATATTTACCACCGGTATGGAATGTACGGGTCCCGCTGCTCTGAATATTTCCGGTACTGCCCGATGAACTGATC
>JALOAB010000118.1 GCA_023229045.1 Fidelibacterota bacterium | reverse complement strand
GCTGACGTAATTCGGCGGGAAATCACCGGTTTGACCAATCAATTCACCATTGAAATAAGCGCCATCTGAATCGTCAATGCCTCCCAACCGCAGAAGGAATCCACCCTGTTTTTCGGCTTTTTCTCTGAAAGTCGAAGGAATGACGACGCTCGTCCGGTACCAGGCAAAACCATCCATATTGTCGTAGCCCTGCTGTTCCCAAAGGATGCCGGTGGTAATCGTATTCCAGGCTGAGTCGTCATATTTCGGATCAGCCCAGTTCAGGTCATCACCGGGTTGAAATTTCCAGTTTGCACCAACCAGATTCTGAGCCGGCAAAAATGTCGCCATCGACAAAATCAAAACCAATAGAGACAAAATTGTTCTACCGCGCATGTCGCTCCCCTTTGATTTATTATTATGTTCCTTTTTTTAATCTGCCGTAAGATCATAATTTGTAAAAAATCACATGGCCTAATATAATCCAAAACGGGAGAAAAAACCGAGAGCAATTTTAGATATTTTACTAATGAATTATTAAAAGAAGTATTTTACTTCTCAAACCGCGGCGGCGGTCAATCTCAGACTTCGATTTGAAGCGCGACCGGGCAGTGATCGGAGCCCTGGACCTCGGCTAAAATGCTGGCAGAACGGACGTTACCGAAAAAACGTTTATTGACGAAAAAATAGTCGATGCGCCAGCCAATATTGCGCTCTCGAGCGCGCGTCAGAGGGCTCCACCAGGTATAATTGCCGGGTTCGTTGTTAAATAGGCGGAAAGTATCGTAATAGCCATGACTGAGAAATTTGTCAATCCAGGCGCGTTCTTCCGGCAGAAAGCCGGAGATTGTCGAGTTGGCTTTAGGATGCGATAGATCGATTTCGGTATGAGCTGTGTTAACGTCTCCACAAATGACAATATTGCGACCGGCGTCATTTATTCTATCGACGTATTCCAGGAATACATCGTAAAACTCCAGTTTATAACGCAGACGCTCTTCAGACATTTGCCCATTTGGAAAATAGATATTGAACAGGACAAAATCGTCGTAATCGGCGATTAGAACGCGGCCTTCGGTGTCATATTTCTCAATTCCCAGCCGGCGCTCGACAGGAAATGGTTTTACGCGCGAATATAATGCGACTCCGCTATAGCCTTTTCGTTCCGCCGAGGAAAAATAGGAATAATATCCATCGATGCGCGCTAATTCCGCCGGCAATTGCGATTCTTCGGCTTTAATTTCCTGCAGGGTTAAAATATCCGGTCGAACCGAACCGAACCAGTCGAGGAAACCTTTTCGATAGATTGCCCGGATTCCGTTAACATTCCAGGAAATTAAGGTTTTAATCATACCTTTAGAAGATTATGGATTGATCGAAGCAAAATGCAATTCCGGTGCTATGATTGAAAAAACCGCCGATCTGCGAAAAGCCCCAATCCAGACGATAATGGTTAAAATTCAAACCACTACCGATGCCCCATTTGAATTTATCATTACCGCCGACGCCAACTCCGACTCTAAGCGGTAGCCAATTTAATGGTAAATATTCGGCGGCAACCGAAATCGCCGGCGTTACAGCCGAAGCCATATCGTTACTGAAGGACTGGCGATAATTGGCAAACAGCCGCAAATTATTCAGCAGTTTATATTCAAAACCCATTATCATATAGGCAGGATAATTGGAAGTAATGCCGGCAACCGTATAAGTAGTATCTTTGGTGACCGACTCCTCCATTATCGAATCGATCTCGCTAAATTGCGAGCTGGGGATCTCGGCGAAAATCGAGTATTCGGCCTGACCGGCTTCCACAATTCCCCACTTTAAAAAACCGACGACATTGTTCAAGGTCAGGTTGGCTTTCACTTTTTCATTTATAATGGCTGAAGCGCCAACGTCCACTGCCAGACCGGCGCCGCCCAGCCCGTATTGACCGACGACATCGCCTTCCAGGACGACTTTGTCGTTATAGGTCGTGACTTTTGCCGTGAGATCATCGAAACCGGAATAACCGGCTCCCGCCAGGAATTTAACGGCTACACCAACAGATAACCTGTCAACATATTCATTCAAATTAAAATCGATAAAAGGTATTTTTTTAATTTCCCAGCCATGCGCGATTCCCAGCGTTATTACCGATTGTAAATCCAGATTGGTGTCGCTAAGATCTACCGGCTCATCGAACTCATTGCCAAACAAAGCCAGATGAAATAGTGACTTAGGTGCAACTACTTTACCGGTAACTTCCGCTCCCAGCGTAAAAGCCCAGCGGTTTACGGAAAAATTGATAAAGCGCATCTGCACTAAAGGATTGATGTTCAGACCACCATCCGGGAAATAGCTGAGCAATTTCTCCTTGTCATCGTCGTCAAGGTATCCGCCGGTGAAAAAGTAATTATTCAGCAAACTCGGTGAAATGGCATTGTTACTGACCTGCAAAGCCGGAAATGGCACCATTGGAATTATACCGAAATTGAACTGAAATTTAGGATTATCGGTTAATCCCAGGTTAGCTGGATTCCAGCCAATTACGTCAGCGCCACGCGCCTGCGTAGCGTAAGCATCCGCAAAACTGATACTGCGCGGATTCATATAAAGCTGAGCTGAACTCTGCGATACGGTGACTAATATTATGATAGAAACGAAATATATTATCTTTTTCATTATCCTACTCCTCATCTTTATCCGCAAAATCGACCAGACCTTTGATCGTCCCGTATAACAGCATCTTCATCTCATCGCCTGTCATAAAACGGGAAGGGATTGGATTACCGTCGTTATCAGTACGACCTTTCAGGTTGAATTGGGTTTTAACATAGACGGAGTCCTCGAAGAGAGCCATCTGTTCTTCTCCTAATTCCACAATTTCCAGAAAGGTCGAATCGGGATGGATTCTGATAATCGCCAAAGTATCCGGTTTGTCGATCGAACCATCCTCAAAGAACAGCGTATCCCTGGCCGCCAGCAATATCAGATCGCCGCCGATTTCCAGGTCATTTTCAATATCAGCATAGAGCGTGGCGCTTTCGATAATCTCCAGATTTTCATCTTCGACAATTTCCGGCTCGAATTCCATCTTCGCGCCCTCGGTAACTTCCATCTCCATCGGCACCGATATTGACATAACACCGCGAACATACTGCATCGTGTCGACCTGACCGGTTCCGCCAACTAGAGCATAACCGGAGGTTACAATGTTCTTCGGTTTAATATTAATTAGCTCTTCTGCTTGAGGAATAATAACTCTCGGATTATCGGTGATTACCTGATGGACCTCCCGACGGACCGTATCGCCTTGTTCATTATAAGACTTAATGAAAAGATTCAACTCGACCGGCACGCCAATATTGGTCTCGAAGTCAATCACCATTTCAACTGTTTGCAAATTAATGCCGCTGAACTCTTCCGGGAAGGCATTGACTTCGTTTTCCGAAGTGCCAATATCGACCTCGACGGTATCGATATATCCGTTAACACTGGCAAATTCCATTTCGGTCAGCTGGACATCGACATCGATTTTCCTATCAAAGGTGATAGTCATCTCTTCGTCAGAAGGAATGCTGACGCGCGAGGTGTAGTGGATTTCCTGATTGGTGTTTAAATCCGTAAATGGCAGTACAATATTATAATCATCAAGCGGAATAGTCTCAATTTTCGGTTGGGAACCGCTCGGCAGGGGAACAATATGAACTAAGGGCGAATTGGTCGTGCGATGTTTGATTTCATTGATGGTTAGTTTTACATCGGCGATCACTCCCATATTGTTAACGAAAGTCATTACCAGGTTGCCGTTCGCAATCTGGGCTGTGGATATTTTGGTGTTTTCTTCCAGCGTGATCGTATCTTTAGTTACAATTGCATCCTGGTTGAATAAACCGGTAACGCTCGAAAAAATCATCTCGGAAATATTGATATCAATATCGATCGAATCCATCAGGTTGTACTCGGCCAGTTCGCCTGAAGGAGTAGTGACCAGACTATTATAGGTAATATACTGGCGAACGCTGTCGGCGCTTACTGATTGTGATAGTGGTCGAATGGAGCAATTGGTCAAAGGATAGCTAATCGTGGTCTGACCGGCTGGCATATCGGATTCGATTGTCAGGGGTGCGCTGGAAGGAGTAAACAATTCCGGAAAGTCGAGCACTAAATGCGGAATTCCACCGGAACTCTTATTGATCCGGTTATCGATTACTAATGTCATTTCTCCGGAGGCAATCTGAGCATTTCTGATTTCCGCATCCGAATCGGTATTGATCTCACCGTTATCAACGATATTCTGCGGTTCGACGATACCTAAGATTTCTTTGAAGGTAATCTCGGAAGCGGGCGTTGCCCCGTACATATCTATATCGACGTCAACCAGATCGGTTGAGGCAATCGTAACTTTATCAGGATCGGTCGGTATTGTGCGAATCACATATGAGTAATCAACTTCTTGCGCTATTCCCGGAGAGGTTAAATCCATCTCGAGGATATTGTCAGTTAAAGAATATTCCTGATTGGTGGTTTGATTGGCGGTCAGAGGAATAGTTTTTACAAATGTTTGCTGACTGCCGCCCGAGACCGTTTTTAAGGATGAGACCGTTAATTCGAGATTAGCTCTGACCGACAGCTGATTAGTCACACTCACCTTCAGATGACCGTCTTTGATCACCGCCTTCTGGACTTTATTCGGCTCATCGGCATCAAGGGTAATAGTGCTGGTGGTATCGATCGTTTGCTCCGGTATAATCGCCAGCGCCGAAGATACTATCAGGTCCCTGGCCTGAACATTGACCACAAATGATGAATTACGGGTTGCGGCATTATTGGTAACGGTAGTTGCCCCTGAACCGCAAACGACTCCCGAAACCCGCACCGTGATCGTTCCCGGTAAGTTCTTATTATCCAGATTGATCGTTTGTACACTTGAATTACCTGACGTTATGCCCTGCAACCAAACCGCCTTGGCGGTATCACTGTCTGTTCCAACGATCGGATTCAGAGAGGCGTCCAACAAGCGGACATAGACCGGCGCCCCGAGTTCAATGACCAGATCGTTCTGAATCGATACTTCGAGAATACCATCCTTAAAATTTGCCTGATCGAAATCGTCGAATGTTATTTGGCGATCAATTTGGGTAAAGGCGGTACTTTGGGCAATTGGAGCACTGTTCCCTTCCGGAACGCTTAGAGTGATAATATCACTGAATTTAATCGGATCAGTCGCTTCAATATCGGTGTCATCCAGAGAAATGTCGCCTATTGTATTGTTAACGGCATTTGTCACCGGATCGACTCCGACTTCATCGAAAGCGGACGAATGCTCTTCCTGATTTTCGGCAATGGTTACATCATCTACTCCCTGTTGAATGGATTGATTTATATCATCTATATTTAACTGATTGCCAACCCGGACTTCATCAATGTCAATTTCGTCTTCAAAGGCAAAAATCGAATCTCCCGCCGTACCATATGGAATTTTAGTAATCAGCGAATCTGTCAGTAAATCATCAATCGTAATAGTCTGATTCAGAAGCGGAACATCTAAATTGAGATTCCAGGTCGGGAAATCGGATTCATTCGGCATTTTAAGACTACAAAACGAAAAAATTAATGCCATTCCGGTTAACAAAATTATTTTAAACTTCTTCATATCTCTCCTGTTACATTTATATAAATCACTATGCGAGTTTAAATCTTTATAAGGTAGGATGCTGTGATATAAGTCGCACAAGTCCGTTTTACAACTCTGATTGAGTGCAAATTGGATATTTTGGTTACAGGTTATCTATCAGGTTGAGGTTTTTAGTTGAGCGACTTTTGCGGCGATGCCCTCTGCATCGAGCGCCAATAGATTGAGTAATATTTCGCGCGAACCCTGTTCGACGAATCGGTCCGGAAGCGCCAGGAGATTTACCTTCTGGGGAAAGTTATGTTCAGCGAAATAGCGCGCGACCTGCTCACCAAAACCGCCAACGATGCTGTTTTCTTCGATGGTAATAATTATTTTATGAGTACGCGCAACTTCGTTCAACATTTGGGTATCAAGCGGCTTGACGAAGCGGGCGTGAACGATAGTTGGGCGAATGTCCTGGGATTCGAGCAGGCAGGTCGCATCAACTGCATTATTTGTCATAACACCGACGGACAGAATGGCGATATCCTGTCCCTCATTGACCACTTCCCACTTGCCGATCTCGTACGTTTCAGCCGGCGTTTGATTATCAAATTCGACATACGAATCTTTGGGATAGCGAATCGCAAAAGGCGCTTTGTCTTGTTCAAGCGCAGTTACGAGTAAATTGCGTAATTCAGTGCCATTGCGGGGGGCCGCCACAATCATATTCGGTACGGTGCACAAATAACTCAGGTCGAAGGCGCCATGATGCGTAGGACCATCTTCGCCAACAACTCCTCCCCTGTCAAGCACGAAAACTACCGGCAAATTCTGCAACGCCACGTCATGGATCATGTGATCATAGGCTCTTTGGAGAAATGTCGAATAGATCGCCACGACCGGGCGGAACCCGCTGATTGCCAGACCGCCGGCAAAGGTCACCGCATGACCTTCGGCGATTCCGACGTCGAAAAAACGGGCGGGAAAGCGTAAGGAAAACTCAACCAGCCCGGTGCCTTCAGCCATGGCGGCGGTGATAAAAATGGACTTATCGTATTTTTCTCCAATTTCACAGGCGATCTCGCCGAATGCTTTCAGAAATGGCGGAGTCGCTGGTTTTGCCAGACAAGCCTGGGCACTTTTTTGCGGCCCTATACCATGATATTTTACCGGATCGATCTCGGCGCTGACCAGCCCCTTTCCTTTCTGGGTTATAACATGCAAAAGCACCGGATATTTCAAATCCTTGATATTATTCAGAGTATTGATAAGGAGCGGAATATTGTGGCCGTCCACCGGTCCGTAATAACGAAAACCGAATTCCTCGAAGATAATACCCGGCGCCAGAAAATTTTTAAAAGATTCCAGCAGTTTACGACCGAGTTTGCGGAAGAAACTGGCTCCGCGTGGTAGTAAAG
>JALOAB010000117.1 GCA_023229045.1 Fidelibacterota bacterium | reverse complement strand
GATATTCAACGAGCGGCACTTCAAAGCCTGAGCCGCGGCGGCAATGACATGATTCCAGTTATAGCCGTTGGATTGCTCGTCGCAGGCAAAATAGATTTCACCGGAAGGCTGATCGTTCATTGCCACCAGCCAGAGCAAATTAATCAGATCGCTGATATAGATCATGCTTACATAACGCTTTTCAAGGCCGAGATGTGGATTCAAATGTGACTTGGCGATTTTAAAGAAAATCAGCGATTCCTTATCACCCGGGCCGTAAACAATCGCCGGACGAATAATAGCGCACCAGATTTTATTTTTACGTTTTAAGACTTCGATTTCGGCGGCCAGCTTGCTTTGCCCATACAGAGAAACCGGGTAGCAGGGTTCGTCTTCATGTTTTGGCGACCAGGGAGAGGATGGTCCGCTGGCCGACAGTGAACTGACGTAAATGAAACGCACTCCCGGCTGGCCGTGATGGATGAGCGTTTCCAATAAATTGATCGTACCCTGCACATTAATGCGATTGAAGGTTGCCCCATCCGGAGCCTTGGTGACGCCCGCCAGATGATAGACGACGTCTATATCGGCAACCGCGGCCTGTAAAACCTCCGGTTCGCCGATGTCGCCGGTGCGCCACTCGATTTTCTGTGCGAAGTCGTCCGGTTTTTGGCTGGTGGGGCGGCACAATGCCCGTACCTGCCAACCTTCTGCCAGCAAATGGCGAATGAGATGTTGACCAATAAAACCGGTGGCGCCGGTCACGAGCGCTTTCATTGTATTGGAATGGCTCCCACTTTTTTATTTATAAAATACTGGATGGCATACATCATCAGCAATAAGATATTAGCAATCACGATAGTATACCAGAAGAAAATATGTGGATTGTATAAAATCGCCGATAGAATTACTATGGTCATATGCGCCGCGGGATCAATCAACAACCAGCCGCGCATGACTGGTTTATTGAATTTATAATACCTTTGTGCCGGATAGGTGCGACTTATTTTCTCATAAGGCTTTTGCATACCACAGTAGAATAGGTAAATATTGGCCAGGATTTTTTCCGGCCAGCGCCCGGGTTTTTGGCGCAGATGATGACGGTAGGTGATGAATTTTTTCCGGTCTTTGGTTAGTGACTGTTGCACGCCGAGTGCGTGGCGCAGAAATTCACGCCGGGCATAATCAACCGCCATCGAATGTCCGGCCCAGGATGCCAGACTCAGAATAATCAGTACTGCCAGCGGAAAGGTGGACTCAAAACCCGAACGACTCAATCCGATTGCCATTCCAATGAAAATTGCACCGCCGTTAAAGTAATCGACCAGCCCATCCACGATCCGGCCGAAAGGCGTGCCGTTTTTTTTAGACCGGGCGAGCATGCCGTCGCTACAATCCAGGATGACATTGCCCAGAAATAATATTCCGGCGATTTTAAAACTCGTTGGAGTACCGTAAGCCAGGCAAATTCCACCGCCGAGCCCGACCGCAATGGCAAAGATAGAAATTTGATTCGGGGTGATTGGAAGCGGCCTGATCAATTTAACCAGACCGAAAGCCAGCGGACGATATATGAATAAATCCGGCCAACTCTCGATTTCCAGGGGTTTGAGCATCGACCGGTAATCGTGATATAATCGCTTGAACAAACCGCGGTTTGGTTCTGTCATAAGGCGCTGATTAAGCGGTTTTTAATCTATATCTACTTTTGGCGCAAATGCCAAAGCTTATTCAGCAAATCTTCAAGAATCCGGCCGAGATTTTCATCGCGGGCAGTAGTCACATCCGGCTCGTTGTGGAGCACGATGTAAGGTACTTTATAGCCTCTTATGTTGATGAATTCCGGGTCCTGGCCGCGGAAAGTTTCCCAGTCGCAATCTTTATAAAGACGGGTAAGCTTTTCATCTGGTAGTCCGTGTTCCAGGATACTGTCAGGCCGGGACGGATTGAAGCGTTTTCGGTTTTTTTGCAGGGATTCCTCAAAAGGAACGTCGATGTAGAAAATTGCCGCGCGTTGCAGAATATCATCCGACAGATGCGGATAGGCCGCCTGATAACCGCCGTGCTCACTGCCGCGTGAAAATTCGACCAACGCCGTATAATCGTTATGAAAATTAGGCTTGTCACGCAGGCGTTTGCTGTAATCCATCGAAATTCGCTCGATAAGCAAATGCCACAGGTGTTCCCAGAGAAAATAACCGCCCTTGTCAGTGTGTAAACGAGGCTTGCCCATCAGTTTTTCCAGAATGGCATCCTCTTCGAACCAGGTCCACAGCATCGGGAAATCGTCAATTTCGTCCATCTGACCAATGTGAAAGCGCCGCCGGCGTACTTCCAGTGGAGTTTTCTTGAGATAATCAATGACCTCGGATTTGCCGGAAGCCGGTCGTCCGTTTAGAATGATAATGTCGAAAATGTCGTTCATGGAGATACTCCTTTATGATTAATGACTTGATTTACCTTTGGGAAGAACATGCCACAGGCGGGACATGACCAGCGCCCCGACTATAGCGAAGGGAATCGGCCAGAGTTTCCAGGCTTGCCAGCCCCAGTTTGTGGTAACCCAGCCAACCAGCATGCCCACAAATGCGCCCGCCAGGTACTGCATTCCGTCAATTAGCCCAACAGCCGTGGCGGCGGCTTTGCGTCCTCCAAAATCCATTGTAGCCGCGCCCCCGATCATGCCGTGCGAACCGTTGACGAAAAATGAGAGTGAGGCCAACAGAATAGCCGCGGCAATCGCTCCGAGATGCAATAAATCGGCTAAGAAGAACAGGATTAAAACCACAACCATACCGCAGAAACCAATCACAATCACCGGCGCCCGCCGACCCTTGAAAACCCGGTCGGAAGAAATACCGAAAGCAAAGCCGCCAATGATTCCGAGAATTGCGATGCCCCAGGCGGTCAATTGAAAAGCGAAATCGACTCCGGCGATTCCCTGCATTTCCTTGTAATAGACCGGCCACCAGGCATCCACGACTCCGCGTCGTACGAAACCGATCATCATCGAACCGATCGCGATCGTCCACATAATCTTACTGCCGAAGACCTTGGCGAGCACTTCTTTGAATTTTACTTTTTCTTCGTAATTGACCGTACCATCGCCGGTATCGAGTTCCGGGTAACCGGCCGCGGCGGGCGTGTCTCTGACGAAGAAAATAGTCAGCACAAACAGAATTGCCACCACCATAGCCGGAATCCAGAAAGCCCAGTACCAGGGCAAAAATTTGACAATGAGCGGCGTGCCTGAGAAAGCCAGAATCAGACCGAACCGGATCAGAACGCCAAAGATCGCCGAGAAAGTGCCTCGCTCGCGGATATGAAACCATTGGGCATTGATTTTAACAATTGAGAGTGCCCCAAACGATTGAAAATAACCGTTGATAGCCCAGATTATCGCCAGCAACCATAAAACGGCGCCTTTCGTGAGACCGTATTGTAAGACGGCTTCGGCGACGATTTCTCTATCAGCCCAAATCGCCGGAGTTTGCACCAAAATATGCAGGAAGCCGAATAGTCCGTTCATGATAACGACGCCCACGGCGCCGATCAGGAAAGCTTTGCGCCCCCCGATTTTATCGGCGATCGGGCCGTTGATGACGACCGATAATCCATAGACCAAAGGCAGGAGCGTTTCGAACACTCCGAGGTTGCTTTTTGTCCAGCCGAAAAAAGTTTGTAAGGTTGGCGCAATAGCCGAAAAATTATATCGTGACATATAGAAGAAAGAATACATGAAGCCGATGATGATCCAGTTTTGGAAACGTCTGTGTCGGTAAGCCGGCATACTAATCAAATTTTCCGTTGCGGAGGCGATCATAAATACTCCCTGGTGATATTTGTTTTAGTTAATTTAAGGCAATCGATTATCACTGACCTGAAATTATAAATCTATATTTAAAAACCAAACTTTATTTTTCGACATTTTTTCGATAATTTCGGCACTATGAAAATGATTAATGTCAAGCTCGGCAAGAAACGGGCGACACGCGTTCGACCCGGCCAAAAAATTGCAGATATTGTAAAGCACGCCCTGCCACACAGCCGGTATAAACCGTATGTGGTTATCCGTAATAACTCCTTTGGCTCCTTTAATGAAATTATCAATGAATCGACTAACATCAGCCTTCTGCAACACTTTCACGAGTCCTCGCGTCGGGCTTATGAAAATGCGGCGATCCTGATTTTATATTACGTGGTGGAGAATCTGTTTCCCGATCAACGCCTGCTCGTGATGCATAGTATGTGCGATGGCGCCTTCTGCCGGTTTGTCAATGAAAATTTCTGTACAGACCGGGTTATTCAACAAATCAAGGCGGGCTTTGACAAGATCGTGGCGGCTGACCATGCCATCGAACCGATTTTACTGTCGCGTAACGATGCCCGTCGCTATTTCAAGGAAATCGGACAGGCCGATACCGAGGAACTGCTGAAATATTGCGAGGCGAATTTCGTGACACTGTACCACATCAACGGACGTCGCTATTGGTTGCTTTCGCCGCCGGCGCCCCGGACAGGTCTGATAAAAATATTTGATATTATGCCCTATAAAAAGGGCTTTGTCCTGCGTTGTCCAACTGAGGGCAACGAGCGTCGCCTGCGGCATTTTACAGATCAAGCGCGCCTGTATGAAATATTTCAGGAAACCGATAACTGGGGACGGATTCTGGAAATCAGTACGGTTGCCGATGTCAATCGCCTGATTGCCGAAAATCAGATTTCGGATGTAATTAAAATTGCCGACGCCTTACAGGAAAAGAAGATCGCCAACCTGGCGGATCAGATCGCGCATGACAACGAGCGCCGTTTCGTATTCGTGGCCGGGCCGTCTTCTTCCGGCAAGACCACTTTTTCAAAGCGTCTTTCCATTCAACTGCGGGTGCTGGGCCTGAAAACGCAATTGTTGTCGCTGGATAATTACTTTCGCGACCGCGCCGAACTGACCGCGCTTCAGGGCGGGCGTTTAAATTTTGAAGTGCTGGATGCGATCGATCTCGAATTGTTTAATGATCATCTGCAACGTCTGTTGAATGGCGAGATAGTTACGCCCCCGATCTATAATTTTCTTACCGGCGTTAAATCGCCCGGTCCGAAACCCATTCACGCAGATGACAAAACAATCGTTATATTCGAAGGCATCCACGGTATCAATCCCGGATTGACGCCGGCCATTAATCCAAAGTATAAGTTCGAAATCTACATCAGCGCCCTGACCCACCTTAACTTTGATAATATGAATCGCATTCATACCCACGACACCCGCCTCTTGCGTCGCATGATCCGTGATTTTAAATATCGCGGCTACAGCGCCGCCGATACGATCCACATGTGGAAAAAAGTCGTGGAGGGCGAGAAAAAATATATCTTCACCTTCCAGGGCAATGCCGATGCGATGTTCAATTCTTCTTTGATCTACGAACATGGCGTATTGAAAACACCAGCCGTTGCAATCTTGAAAAATGTACCGGAAGAGCATCATAGCTATCCCGAGGCTCAGCGTCTGCTGGATATGTTATCCAACTTTTTACCAGTCGATGATACTGAAATTCCACCAACCTCCATCATGCGGGAGTTCATCGGCAATAGTTCGTTTTCTTATTGATTACCGGGGCAGACCGAAACAGTTAAAAGTAGGCGTTGGTAAATTGCATAAAAGGTTAATTCGACCAAGAACTTATCAGAATGGAATTTCGTCATCCGGTGACGATGCGGCGGGCGCTTCCGACTCGGCGGTATCTTTTTCCCGAGCCCGTCCGGAGCCACCCAGCATCGTGATTTGATCGACCTGGATGTCGGTGCGACTGCGTTTTTGACCCTCTTTATCTTCCCATTGACGGGTCTGAAGGCGACCCTCGATGTAAACCAGCTGACCTTTCTTGAGCCATTCTTTGGCGAATTCGGCCTGATTGCGCCAAATTACCAAACTGTGCCATTCAGTGCGATCTTCGCGTTTACCATCCTTGTTTTTCACCGATTCGGTGGTAGCCAATGAGACTTCCGCAACGGCATCGCCACTCGGCGTGTAACGCACCTCCGGATCGCGACCGAGGTGACCCACCAAAATAACCTTGTTAATGCTTCCTTTTGAAAGAGCCATCGTTAGTCCTCCTTTTTGTTAAAAACTACATCCTCATTACGGGGATTTCAACTTCCGGTTCTAATTCTACAAAAAACTGAGCAGTTTGTCAAATGCTATTTTTTATATCTTTCAAGTGAGTTTTTATCTTTTTAAAAGCTGAGATTGCGCGATTAATCTGTTCTGGGGTATGAGCGGCGGAAAGCTGTACCCGGATACGGGCGGTCCCGCGAGGTACGACCGGATAGGTAAAACCGACTACATAAATGCCTTCTTTCAGGAGAAGATCGGCTATTTTTATAGCTAGCGGCTCTTCGTAAATCATAATTGGTACGATCGCGGAATTGCCCGGAATGACGTCAAAGCCGACGGATTCAATGCCTTGGCGGAATCGGCGGGCATTTTCGATGGTCTGATGAGGCAGTTCCGGATGATTGCGCACGATTTCCAGGGCTTTCAGTGTCGCTCCGACAATTGACGGTGAGACGGAATTTGAGAATAAATAGGGCCGCGAACGCTGACGCATGAATTCGATAATTTCACGCCGCCCGGAGATACAACCGCCGGAAGCTCCGCCCAAAGCCTTGCCAAAGGTGGTTGTAATGAGATCGATTTTTCCGAGCAGACCGTAATATTCGGCGGTGCCGCGACCGGTATCACCGAGATAACCGGTGGCATGCGAATCGTCGATCATGACGAGTGATTCGTATTTTTCAGCCAGTTCGCAGATTTGAGGTAAGGGCGCGATGTGACCGTCCATCGAAAAAACACCGTCGGTCACGATTATCCGGTACTTGGCCGCCGAAGAATCTATCAAGCATTTTTCGAGTTCGGTCATGTCCATATGTTTATAGCGAAAACGCTGGGCTTTGCAAAGCCGCACGCCGTCTATGATCGAAGCGTGATTCAGCTCGTCGGAAATGATCGCGCATTGCTCATCGAACAGCGGTTCAAAAACGCCGCCGTTGGCGTCGAAGCAGGATGAAAACAGAATGGTGTCTTCGGTTCCCA
>JALOAB010000115.1 GCA_023229045.1 Fidelibacterota bacterium | reverse complement strand
ATAGAAATCTTGATTAGAAACAGCCAACCCCAGACTGAAGAAAAGCCGAAAATTTTATTAGTCGGTTCCAGTCTGGGCGGATTTTATGCCTTGCATTTACATCAGGAATATGGCTTTCCGGCGATTCTGTTAAATCCGACGGTTGATCCAATCGGCGATACCGATCCGCGCGACCGCAACATCATCGATTCCGATGAGCCTGAGTTGGTAGCCTGGTGTAATGAATATACTGAACAGATTAAAAAACTATACCATCCGGCAAAGAGTATAAATCCAGAGAATCTGTTCATTTTTCTGAATCAGGATGACGAGTTATTGGATTACGGCAAAGCGTTGAAATATTTTAGCGCTACTGACTGTCAGGTGACAGTATTTAAAAGCGGCGGACATCGCTTTATGAATTTTTTGGAATTGATCCCGACCGTGCGGACGATCTATGAAAACCTGCCGCCGTTAAGTACTATTTAATCAGGTTTTGGAGTTTATTCCAGTAGTCATTGCCGACCATTTTCTCGGCTGAGTGTAAAACTTCTTTGATAACGGCGTTGAGATCTGCATTATCTTCCCACTGTTCCGTAACGACTGATTCTCCGCCGGACTTAATGATATGCTCCAGCACGAGAACTGTGAGCACTATGTCGTCGATAAATCCGATCGCGCCCCAGTATGTTTCCGGTATAAAATCCATTGGTGACATAAAATAGGAAATGGCTACGGCGAGTTTGGCTTTATGATCGGCGGTTAGATTTTCATTGGCGGATAGTTTTATCATCAGGTGCAGAAGATCCGGAGTTAATTGAATATATTTCAGCCAGCGATTAGCCCGACCGACCTCAGTTTTACTCCAGTTATTGATTTTACTACGCAGGTCTTTAATGAATTCGCTTTCTACTTGCGATGGCATACTAAATCTCCTTTATCCAAAAATATCTATCGCTAATCTATGACGATATTAGCAATTATTCAAAACACATTCTGTTGGTATTTTCAAATCGAACAAATTTTACCGGTTGGATATATTTTTAAAACCGGGCTTAAAATCAGACCCAGCCTCTTAACTTCATAGCTTCAACGACCCGACCGACCGCGACGACATAAGCGGCTTCACGCATTGAAATCTTGTACTTTTTTGAAGTATTCAGAACCGTATAATAGGACGATTTCATGCGTTTGCTGAGAATATCATAGACCTGCGCCTCGTCCCAATAATAGATACTGGCATTCTGAACCATTTCAAGATAGGAAACCGTGACGCCGCCGGCATTGCATAGAAAATCCGGAATAACGTGTATGCCATTGTTATAGAGAATATCATCCGCCTCGGGAGTCGTCGGGCCGTTAGCAAGCTCGGCGACTATCTTGGCTCTGATATTAGAGGCATTGGTTTCAGTGATCTGTTCCTCAAGTGCCGAAGGAATGAGGATATCGACGTTTAATTCCAACAGCTCTTCGTTTGAGATGGTATCGGCATCCGGCATATCAATCACCGAACCGGTGCGGTTTTTGTGTTCGAGCACAACTTCCGGATCCAGACCGCGTTCACAGTAAATCCCGCCCTGACTATCGCTGACTGCGACGATTTTACTGCCAAATATCGCTTTTGCCAGATGAGCCGCGTAGTAACCGGCGTTACCATATCCCTGAATAGCGAAAGTGGCTTTTTCAAGGTCAATGTCACATTCGCGGACGGCTTCCTTAATCGTATAAATGCCGCCCCGCGCGGTGGCGTCGCCCCGGCCGATTGAACCGCCGAGAGGTATCGGTTTGCCGGTAATTACGCCGAATTTATTTTCACCGGCGATGGTCGAGTATTCATCCATCATCCAGGCCATGATCTGCGGCGTCGTATAAACATCGGGCGCGGGAATGTCTTTATTCGGTCCGATAAAATTGTAGATACTTCGGATATAGGCGCGGCTTAATTGTTCCAGTTCGATCAGCGAAAGTTCTTTTGGATTACAAATAATGCCGCCCTTGGCGCCGCCCAGCGGCAGGTCCATGAGTGAACATTTCCAGGTCATCCAGGCGGCTAAGGCCCGCACTGTGTCGATGGTCTCATCGGGGTGAAAGCGCAGTCCGCCTTTGGTCGGACCTTTAGCGTCATTGTACTGAACTCTAAAACCGCGAAATATGCGAACCGTACCGTTGTCCATGCGCACCGGCAGTGAGACGTGAAGTTCGCGCATCGGAACGCGTAATAATTCGTGAATATTCTGTTCAAGATGTAGCGTTTTAGCGCATCGGTCAAGTTGCAGTTGCGCGATTTTGAAAATATTATTATTTGTCATTTGATTTGCTCCTTTTTCTATAAAAAACTACCCTGACAGTCGAAAATAGCTCACAATGTCGTTGGAATAATCCGAGATTGACATTTTTAATGACCTATCTGGTCTAAATGATCTGAAGTATGCGGAAGCTGATTAATTCATATTGAAAAAATATCTTCGGCGCCGCAAGAGAGGACGCATTGCCGGCAACCGAAGCGCTCAGCGAACAGCTTGATTCCCGACGGTCAAAGCGTGGCGCCGTTCTGTTATTCCGGGTTATTTTTTCAATCCAACTTTTCATTAATCAATCCACAAAGTAATCAATCTAAAAAATGAATAAATGAATATAAAAATCAAGATTAATTTATTCTGGATGCAAAGATAATAGTTTCTACATTTTTGTCAAATATTTTTTTTGTAATTACTTAAATAAATTAAGAATTCGGGAATTTTTATTTGCCTGCGATAAAATATATGGAGAGAAGCTGTTTTTTAAATAGGACGTCAGAGGGAAATTTTCAACATCCGATCGACGGCTTCTCCGATTCGCTCTTTATTTACGGTAAGAGCCATTCGAATATAACCTTCTCCGGCCGCGCCGAATCCACTTCCCGGGGTAGTGACGATCCCGGTTTGGCGCAGAAGTAAAGTCGTGAAATCTTTCGATTTATACCCAGGTGGAGTCGGACACCAGACATAAAAGGTCGCCCTGGGCGTTTGCGGATTAAGGCCGATTTTTCTCAATCCGCGGATCAGAATATCACGCCTTTCCTGATAGACCTTTTGCATTTCTGTTATGCAACTTTGATCGGCCTCAAGTGCGGTAATGCCGGCATATTGAATGGCATTAAAAACTCCCGAATCGATATTGCTTTTGATCTGTCCCAATCCGTTTAGGGCTTCGCTGTTCCCGACGGCAAAGCCCAGACGCCAGCCGGTCATATTATAGGTTTTCGACAGAGAATGAAATTCAATACCGACCTCTTTGGCGCCGGGTAATTCGAGAAAGCTCATCGGCTGGTACCCGTCAAACGCCATTTCGGTATAGGCGGCGTCATGACACACCAAGATTTTGTATTCGCGGGCAAAATCAATAACCTGCCGGAAAAATTCGCGCTCAGCCGTGGCGCCGGTCGGATTATTGGGATAATTAATATAGATAAGCTTGGCGCGATGCGCGATCCCGGAAGGAATAGCCTTTAAATCGGGTAGAAAATGATTTTCGCTTTTCAACGGCATAAAATAGGATTCGCCGCCCGCGAACATCGTCGTGATATGGTAGACCGGATAGGCCGGGCTGGGAACGAGAGATAAATCGCCCGGATTGATAAAAGCCAGCGGCAGATGCGCGATTCCCTCTTTAGAACCAATCAGTGTGAGCACTTCACTGCGGGCGTCGAGTTCGATATTGAAACGGCGTTTGTACCAGCCGGCGACACTTTTTTTAAAATCATCCATTCCCGAGTAGGATGCATACTGGTGATTGACCGGATCGCGCGCGGCTCTTTCAAGTTCTGTGATAATGTGCGAGGGCGTCGGCAGATCAGGATCGCCCACTCCCAGATTGATCACATCCACGCCTTTGGCAATCAGTTCAGCTTTTAGTCGATCGATCTCCTGGAAGAGATAGGGCGGAAGTTGTTTCAGTCGCTCAGATTTGTCAATTATCATTTTTCCTCTTGCAAGAAATTAATTATTATCGCAATGTTTCAGTCCAGAGATCCGCCTCATAGGCAACTTTGACCTCGCCTTCCAGATAGACCTCATCAAACCTGATAGTGGTTGGGTCTTGTGGTGAGCCGAACATTTCGAAATAGACTGTTAATATTTCACCGCCTCTTGTTTTTACTTCGACGGGAGATTGGACGCGATTTCGGACGGTACTGGTCAGACACGCCGCAACGGAACCGGTGCCACATGCCAGGGTTTCACCTTCCACGCCGCGTTCATAGGTTCGTATTACCAGATGATGCGAATCCTCGACGAACACGAAATTGACGTTAGTACCCGCTGGCTGAAAAGTCGGGTGAAAGCGGATAGCATTTCCCCAGTGCAAAATATCGATCGATTCCAATTCCTGCGCGTTGTCAGCCAGCCAGACCGCATGCGGCACTCCGGTATTGATAAAATCCAATCTGAACAGGCGATTATCAGCCCTGAGTTTCAAATCCGTCTGCAGGTTTCGGGGAGGTATCATCTGCACCTTGACACGATCGCCGAGAAGCTCGCCTCGAATTATGCCCGCCAGAGTCCGAAAAGCCATTTGTTTTTTTTCAACGATGCCGGTCAGGTAGGCAAAGCGCACCGCACAGCGCGCGCCGTTGCCACACATCTCGGCTTGGCTGGCATCGGCATTGAAAAAACGCCAGCGGAAATCAACCTCAGGATCGCTTTCAATCAGGATTACGCCATCGGCTCCAACCGAAAATTTACGCCGGCAGATCCGGCGGATCAGCTCCTGACAATTATCGGCATCGATCAGTCCCTGACGATTATCAATCAGGATAAAGTCGTTGCCAGCGCCGCTCATTTTATAGAAATGAATCCGTTTTAAATCAGTCATTTCAAGTTTTACTCGTTAAGAATTGATGTACTCTTTTAGCGATCGCCCGCCCTTGTTGAATGGCATTGACGACCAGCGACGCCCCGCAGACACAATCGCCGACGGCAAAAACTCCGCTCGCGCAAGTCATTCCCTTGGAATCGACTTTGATATTGCCCTTAGCATTCTTTTCTAAAGCCAGTTTTTGTAACAGCGGACTGTGTTCGGTATGGCTAAAGCCGGTTGCGATTAGCACCAAATCGGCTTTCAGTTCGAATTCGGAACCGGGAATTTCGCTGTACTTCTGGTTATCGGTTTGTGGATCTTTTTGCCAATCTAACTTGACGCATTGCAGACTGGCGACATGCTGATTTTTACCGGCGAAGCTTTTGGTCAGGATACTCCACAAACGCTGACAGCCTTCGGCATGCGAACTGGAGGTTCGCAGAATTTTTGGCCAGTACGGCCAGGGATTATCAGAGGTCCGTTCCGTGGGTGGTTGGCGCAGTAATTCAATTTGGGTGATCCGCCTGGCGCCCTGTCGCTGGGCGGTGCCGATACAATCCGCCCCGGTGTCACCGCCGCCGATGACGACGACATGTTTATTTTTGGCGTCGATTATCTTTTCGGCTGGAATCGATTCGCCATTATTGCGGCGATTTTGCTGGCTGAGATAATCCATCGCAAAATGAATCCCTTTGTGCTCGCGTCCCGGAACATTAAGATCGCGAGCGACGCTTTCTCCGGTTGCGATGATAATCGCATCGAAATTGCGCGACAGATAGTGCGGCGAAATGTCAACGCCGACATCGACATCCGGTTCGAAAATGACGCCTTCGGACTGCATTTGGGCGAGGCGTCGGTCGATAACCCATTTTTCCAATTTGAAATCCGGGATTCCATAGCGCAGGAGACCGCCAATTCGATTACTTTTTTCAAAAACGACTACGCTGTGACCGCCGCGCACTAATTGTTGTGCCGCCGACAATCCGGCTGGACCGGAGCCGATGATCGCCACCCTTTTATTACTATTGACACTTGCCGGTTGCGGTTTTATCCAGCCTTCCTGCCAGCCTTTTTCGGCGATTTGCAGTTCGATGTGTTTAATCAAGACCGGTTCCTGATTGATTGCCAGACTGCAGGCGGATTCGCAAAGCGCCGGACAAATTCTGCCCGTTATTTCAGGAAAATTATTGGTGGCGTGAAGAAGCTCAAGAGCCCTTTGCCAATGACCGCGGTGAACCATATTGTTCCAATCCGGAATGAGGTTGCCGAGCGGGCAACCGCAGGCGTGACAGTAAGGGATGCCGCAGTCCATACAGCGTGCGGCTTGATCTATCAAAGTTTCATAGGGCAGAGGCGTTTCGAATTCGCGAAAATGGCGGATTCGATTTGCTACCTCCTGTTTGCCCGGTTCTTGTCTTTTTATATCAATGAAACCGGAAATTTTAGACATTGAAGACCTCCTCGGTAGCCGCGACGATCTCGAGGTCGGTGCGTTCGGTCTGTTTCATGCGCTCCAGCGATTTGCGGTAATCAATCGGCATGACTTTGACAAACATCGGAAAATTTGAGTCCCATTTGCTCAGTATTTGGGCGGCATAGGAACTGCCGGTATAATTATAGTGTTTCTGTAGAATGGAATGTAGAAAGAGAACGTCTTCTTTATTCCAGACGCTCTCAAGATCGACCATATCCAGGTTGCATCTGGTATCGAATAATTGGGTGTAATCATAGATATAGGCGACTCCGCCACTCATTCCGGCTCCGAAATTTTCACCGGTTGGTCCGATTACGACAACCGTGCCTCCGGTCATATACTCGCAGGCATGGTCGCCGACTCCTTCCACCACCGTCAGTGCGCCGCTGTTACGAACCGCGAATCTTTCACCGGCGCGACCGTTGATGTAAACTTCCCCGCCGGTGGCGCCGTAGAGAATGACATTACCGCAAATTACATTTTCATGGGCCTGAAAACCGGCGTCGGTCGGTGGCAGAAGAATAATTCGTCCGCCGGACATGCCTTTACCCAAATAATCATTAGCGTCGCCTTCGATTCTCAGCGAAATGCCCGGAGCTAAAAAGGCGCCAAAACTCTGACCGGCTGAACCGGTAAAGTTAATTTTGATCATGTCGTCCGGGAGACCTTTCGCGCCATATTTCCCAACTATCAAACCGCTCATTCTGGCTCCGACGGTGCGGTGAATATTTCTGATCGGCAGGTTTATTTCAACGCGCTTTTTATGCAATATGGCCGACTCGATTTGCGGGATAATGTCATCGTCATAAGTTTTGACTTCATTGATTTTATCCGCGCCAAAGTGCAAATTCGCCGTCTTTAAGTTTAATAACGG
>JALOAB010000114.1 GCA_023229045.1 Fidelibacterota bacterium | reverse complement strand
TCCACCGGTCCGTAATAACGAAAACCGAATTCCTCGAAGATAATACCCGGCGCCAGAAAATTTTTAAAAGATTCCAGCAGTTTACGACCGAGTTTGCGGAAGAAACTGGCTCCGCGTGGTAGTAAAGCCAGCGTGTTCCAGATCTGATTTTTAAAATTAAGATAGCTGGGACTGGTTACAATGCGGGTAAAATAATTCGACATTGCCCCGACGTTGTGGGAAATCGACATCTCATTATCGTTGAGGATCACCAGAAACTGACCATTTATATTATAAGCATTATTTAGTCCTTCGTAAGCTAATCCGCCGGTGAAGGAGCCATCCCCGATAACAGCCACGATCCGGTGAGTAGCTTTCTTCAAATCGCGCGCTACCGCAAAGCCAACCGCGGCTGAGATTGAGGTGCTGGCGTGACCGGCGCCATAGCAATCGTATTCACTTTCGGCAATTTTGCAGAATCCGCTGATGCCACCGTATTGCCTGATCTGCTTAATGGCTTCCCGGCGACCGGTCAGGATTTTATGTCCGTATGCCTGATGACCGACATCCCAGACTAATTTATCATATGGCGTATTGAAGACATAATGCAAGGCAATTGTCAGGTCTGCAACTCCCAGACTCGGAGCCATATGACCTCCGGTATTGGTAATTGTCTCGATGATATATTCGCGCAGTTCACCACTGAGTTCGATCAGGTCCTCAATTGAAAGTTTTCGCAAATCAGCCGGAAAATCTATTTTTTCCAGTAGGCGATATGTATTTTTTTCCTTTTCGGTCATTACTGCAAACAATTAAGAAAATATTGATGAATGCGCGGGTCGTCGGTCAACTCGGGATGGAAGGTCGCCAAAAGGTTATTTCCGGATCTAATTAAGACGTTAGTTCCGTTAAGGTGACCAAGAATTTCTGCGGAAGAGTCGATATTATTAAATTTTGGAGCACGGATGAACACCGCCTTAAATGGTTTATCGTTAAAACTAAGACTAATATTTTCAACAAACGACTCGATTTGCCGCCCGTAAGCATTGCGCATAACCTTTACCGGTGTGCGTCGCAAGGGCGTGACCCGCGGATCAGCGCCATCTTCGGATAATAAAATGGCGCCGGCGCAGGTGCCGAAAATCATTCCCGGAAATTTTTCAAGACTTTCACGCAGGTTCATTTCATCGATCAATTTGGACATCGTGGTTGATTCTCCACCGGGGATTATCAGACCGTGACATCCTTCGATTTGGTCTTTGTAGCGAATATCGATCGCTTCCGCTCCGAGCGAATTGATAATCTCGATGTGTTTCTGAAATGCGCCCTGAAGACCCAGTACACCAACTTTGATGGTTTTCTTAGTCATAAATGAATTGCGATAAAATTTACCAACCGCGTTTAGCGAGTCGCTCTTCTTCCGGAATTTCAGCCAGGTCCAATCCGGGCATGGCGTCACCCAAACCAGCCGAAACTTCGGCTACCTTTTCCGGATTATTATAATAAGTCGTCGCCAGGACAATAGCTCTGGCGCGCGCCGCCGGATCTTCGGATTTAAATATTCCCGAACCGACAAAGACCGTCTCAGCTCCCAACTGCATCATCAGCGAAGCATCCGCCGGGGTCGCGACTCCACCCGCCGCAAAATTCGGCACCGGTAGTTTTCCGGTTTTGGCGACTTGTCTCACCAGTTCAAAAGGCGCTCCCAATCGCTTGGCTTCAGCCATTAATTCATCATCCTGTAGAGTCGTCAGTTTACGAATTTCCGACTGAACCCGGCGCATATGCCGCACGGCTTCAACGATATTACCCGAGCCGGCTTCGCCTTTGGTGCGAATCAAAGCCGCGCCTTCGCCGATCCGTCGCAAAGCTTCGCCCAAATCACGACAACCGCACACAAATGGTACTTTAAAGTCATGCTTCCAGATATGATTTTCTTCATCAGCCGGGGTTAATACTTCACTTTCATCGATAAAATCCACGCCGAGCGCTTCCAGTACCTGGGCTTCCGCAAAGTGACCAATTCGGCATTTCGCCATCACCGGGATCGAAACTGTGTCCTGAATTGCCTTGATTACTTTGGGATTTGACATGCGGGCGATACCGCCAGCCGCCCTGATATCAGCCGGTATTCTTTCCAGAGCCATCACCGCTACGGCGCCGGCGTCTTCGGCTATCTTGGCTTGCTCATGCGTTGTCACATCCATGATGACGCCGCCTTTGAGCATTTCAGCCAGGCCAACTTTAACTTCAAACGAACCTTTATTCATCTTGATCAAAACTCCTTTTCAAGCGCACAAATTTAATACATTTCAGGCAAACTTGGTTATTTTTTTAACCACCTCTTCCACTACTTCAACCGGAGTTGACGCGCCGGCTGCAATCCCTACCGAAGTTTTGTCTTTAAACCAGGTCGAATCGACTTGTCCGGCGTCTTCGATATGATGAGTTTCGGCGTTCAATTTCCTGGCGATCTCAGCCAATCGGCGGGTATTGGCGCTGTTTTTTGAACCCACAACCAGCATGACGTCATTGTTCAAGGCCAATTCCCTTATCTGTTGCTGACGCTGGCGGGTCGGTCGGCAAATCGTGTTGATAAAGCGCAAGTCGGCGACTTTTGTGGCTAAAACGGACACTATCGCCGATACATTCTCCATCATTTGAGTAGATTGTGCCACGACGCCGACTTTTTTTAAAAGCGGTAAATCTTCAGCTTCCTGCGGAGTGGAAACAATAATCGGATTATCGACCTGACTCGCGATGCCTTCTACCTCTTCATGATTCTTGTCACCGATGATTATTAATTGACGTCCTTCGGCGGCCAACATCAGGGCTTCAGAGTGAATCTGTCGCACCAATGGACAAGTGGCGTCGATTATGGTCAAACCTCTTTGACGCGCATCAGTCCAGATATTCGCCGGCGTGCCATGCGAGCGGAATAAAACCGGTACAGAAGGATCGATTTGGTCGAGATTCTTTACGACTTCGACGCCTAATTGAGATAATTCGCTAACGACTTTTTCATTATGCACAATGTCGCCGAGCATGGCGACGCGACCATATTTGCGAGCCGATTCACGCGCTTTCTTGACTGCCGCCTGTACACCGGCACAGAATCCCACCGCCCCCGCTACGGTAATTTTTAATGCCATTATTTCCTGATCCTTGCCGTAGTGATGAATTTCTGCGCCTGGTACTTGCCTTTTTTATCGGCGTATGAAACCCGGCAATTTTCATTACTCTCCAGGAAAATCACCTGGGCTAAGCCCTCGCTGGCATAAACCTTCACCGGCACCGGCGCCAGATTGGCAATTGAAATTGTGATGTATCCTTCCCATTCCGGCTCCAGGGGCGTCACATTGACTAAAATGCCACATCGGGCATAAGTCGATTTCCCGCTTGTAATGGCAATGACGTTGCGCGGAATCCGGAAATATTCCAGACTGCGCCCGAGAATATAGCTATTGGCGGGAATGATACAGGCTTTTCCTTTATATTCCTCAAATAAATCATCCGTAATCTTTTTAGGGTCCAGAATCATATCCGGCTTGCCCTTGAAAATACGAAATTCATCCGCTAAACGCAGATCATATCCGTACGAGGAAACACCGAATGAAATCACTCCCGAGCTAACCTGACTTTTTTCGAAAGGCTCGATCATTTTGTGCTTAACAGCCATTTCCTCGATCCAGGCGTCTGATTTAACACTCATGATTTATCTTCCGGTTGAAATATTGTACGCACAGCCGGCATAACAGTTTTGATCGCTTCTGTCAGACCGACCTCCATCACTAATCCGGCGGCAAAGGGATGTCCGCCACCGCCAAATTGACGGGCAATGGCATTTATCGGATAGCGTCCTTTCGAGCGAAAATTCATGCGGATCAGATTAGCACGCACTTCGAGGAACATAACCGCAACTTCCACTCCCTTTATCGAGCGGATAAAGTCGGTAAAGCCGTCAACTTCGTCCAGCACGGTTTCCGCCGCCGCAACCTGTTCGCGGGTGACGCTGAACCACGCCAGTTGATTATTAAACTCATATTGGACATTCTGCAACACCATGCCGAGCAATTTCATGCGCTCCGGACGATAATTTTCATAAACATAACGATAAATCAGTCCGGGTTGAATACCGTACTTAAGGAATTCCGCCGCCGTCAGCATCGTTTTAACGGTGGTGTTTTCAAAGCGAAAAGAACCGGTATCCGTCATCAGTCCGGTATATAAGGCTTCGGCAATTTTTTTATCGATCGTTTGCGGTGCCATAGCTTTGATCAATTCGTAAATCAAAATTGCGGTCGCCGGCGCATGCTCATCGATAACGCTGGTATTTCCCGCCGGGCAATTATTGAAGGGATGATGATCGATGCAGATGGTTGCCAGATTGAGCGCATTCAGCGCCGGTCCCAATGCGCCAAGACGATCAGTGCTTCCGGCGTCCAGGATCATCAAAAGATCATAATCTGCCAGTTCGCTGATATCCTGACCGGCGCGATAAGTATTAAAAATGCCGTCTTCATTCAGAAAAACGTATTCCGGCGGTAAAACTGAAGAATTCAGGATATAGGGCGACTTCCCAAGCCGTTTAAAACAATAATAAAGCGCCGCCTCGGCGCCCAGTCCGTCTCCGTCGGGATTATGGTGGGTCGTCAACAGGATTTTAGCGGCTTGTGAAATTTTCGCGATTATATTTCGCCAGTCGTGTTTTGTCATCATTACCTTTCAAAAGAACACGAAATTTAGTTCCTCTGCGGCAATTTCCAAATTCATCTGCTAAAATAACGCGGAAATATTTTCATTACACGCCACATGCCCTGCAATCTTTTCTTTAATCCTCTACCGTAAAGGAAAGTAACGAGGCCGCTCAGACCACGATAAATCTTCTGACTGTACGGCGGCCACCACATATTTCGCCTGGCAAATGGCATTATATCATTGACAATCACCTGCGGTTGAGTCATTTCATCGAATCCTAATTTACCATGTGTTCTGCCAATTCCCGATTGTTTGAATCCGCCCCAGGGAGTCTCAGCTAAACCATGACTCATTAAATGATCGTTGATAGTGATTGCTCCGGCTTTAACCTGGCGACCAATTGCTATGGCGTTTCGACGTTTACGCGACCAGGCCGAAGCCGTCAAACCCAGGTTGGAATCATTTGCCAAGGCGATTGCTTCGGCGATGGTTTTAAAAGGCATCACGCCCAGCATCGGTCCGAAAGTTTCTTCCTTCATTACCAACATCTCGTGATTGACATTGGTCAGAACGGTCGCCGGCAGGAAATTATTCAAATCGACATTTTCGGGCGTTTTTGATTGGGCAAAGATCACCGAACCTTTTTCAAGAGCATCGGCGATGTGTTGCTTCACGGTTTCAATCTGCCTTCGAGTTGTCATAACACCCAGATCAGTTTCATGCGCCAAATCCAATCCGCCGCGTAAGGATTCGACTTTGGTTTTTAAGATTTCCAGAAATGTCTCGTAAACCTTTTCAGCGACGTAAATGCGCTCGACTCCTGCGCAGGATTGACCGGAATTGGAAAGACCGGCCCAGACCGCTCCATTTGCGGCTCGTACAAGATCGGCATCTTCACATACGATCATCGGATCGTTGCCGCCCAACTCCAGCACCAGCGGTGTGAGCGTCTCGGCGGCTTTCTTCATCAGGTATTTGCCGACGGCGACCGAGCCGGTGAAGAAAATTTTATCGACTCCGGTGGACAGCAAGGCATCGCCGGCAATTTTTCCGGGCAAATTAACGTAATTAAATACTCCAGCCGGAAGATGCGCCGCCAGGAAGCACTCTTCCAGCTTGCGGCCAACCATTTGCGTCTCGGAGGCGGTTTTCAGCACCACGGCATTACCGGCTAATAAAGCCATCACCACTTCCGAAAACGGGATCGCGAATGGAAAATTCCAGGGCGAAATTATTCCGATCACACCGAAAGGTACTCGTTCGATCCGACTGCGTTTATTAGCCAGCATCAGATTGCCGGTGCCGCATTTGACCGGTTTCAGAAATTTGCGGGCTTTGCGCATATAATATGAAATCGCCATCGTCGCCGGTAAGATTTCCGCCGCCAGGGCGTCGATGCGCACTTTGCCATTATCTTTGGAAATTATTTCAGCGATTTCTTCTGTATGCCCGGCTAAATAATCCCGCACTCGCTTCAAATAGGCTATGCGCCGGCGAAGCGGAATGCGGTTCCAGGATTCCTGCGCCCGGCGGGCATTCGCGACAATCTTTTTCAAATCTCCAACGGGAGTCAATTCCGAATAGCCCAGAATCGCGCCGGTAGCCGGATTTTTACATTCGGTATGCGTATTTTTTAAATCGGGGCGGGCAATGTCTGTCATAATCACTTCATCTCATTTTGACGTATTTACCGAATTTTTCGGCTGTCGGATAACCATCACAATCCTCATCCTGAAATTAACGCCGGAATGTATTTAAAAACGCAAAAGTTTGCAAATACCTAAAAACATCATTCATTGCTGAACGAAGCGAAGTCCGGTCTTTGACGGATCATTATCCGGCTACCGCCGGAGTCATTTTTCGTAAGGCGCGATGAGAACCCGCAACTCGGATCTGCAAACTTCCAAACTTTACTTAAAAAGAGGGCTTTGTTAAAGAATCAGCGGAGTTAAGTGAGCAGTCCGGAGCGATCAGAAGAAATTTTGCGCTTTCGTCAATACAGGGTGAACTCGTTAGCCGGATGTTAGACGAAAATCATTTTCAAATCCTGTACTTGTTATGCGCTTATAAATTTCTTCCGCGCCGGGATGCAAGCGGCCGCGGATTCTTTACGGCCCGGGGCTTTCTTTGGTTACTTTTCTTTTCCCTAAAAGAAAAGTAAATCAAAAAAACCTTCGTGTCTTTGAGTCTATGTGGTCTTTATACTCCTGCTTTTCTTTTTGAAAAGAAAAGACAGCAAAAGAAAACAGCGGCTTGGACTAAATCGCCGTCCGCTTTGGTCGTTCGACGCAAGAAATTTATAGGCACATAAACGTCTTGACCTGTACCAAAGAAATATGAGAATGAACAGTTTTCCGGTCTGTCATTTTATTTTACAGAGCGCAAAATTTCTTGTTTTCGCCGAACTCCCTCCGCTTTACCTGGCGATTTACTCACAGGCCGGATGTAGTAAACCGTAAGACGCGATGAGTAAGCGAAGAAGTGACGAGTGACTGGTGA
>JALOAB010000113.1 GCA_023229045.1 Fidelibacterota bacterium | reverse complement strand
ATGTAATAAAAATGCCCTATTTTGTGAGAATGCAATTTCAATAATAATCAGAATAACAATAACAATTGCTTTTACCTTTTTAAAATAGTAATTCTTCACTATCTCACTCCTTTTATCAATATGGTTCCCATTTAAAATAATAAGTATTTGAGTGTTGATGAAAAATCCAAACACTAACGTTTACTTTAATCATTGTTTTTTCCCTTCCTTTTCAATGCTTTCGCACCTATCCAACTAAATCAAATTGAAGATCCTTCCTTATAAATTTCTTACCGCCATTTTAACAACCTCAATCCGTATGTAATGTAAATTGTAAATATTAACTTGTCAAGGATTTTTCCTAAACCAATTCGTATAATTAGTACCAGCCGGATATTCAATCTACACTTACTACGGAATTACTTCATCAACATCATTTTACTGGTAAAACGATGCATCTCTCTCTTCGGATCTTCCGACAGCATCTGTGCCCGGATTATATAGATTCCGCTGGGTAAACCACTCCCATTGAAAGTAACCGTATGCGAACCGGCTGAATATTGCCCGCTGGCAACCACCGCAACCCCGCGCCCGGACTGCTGATCCAGTCAGGTGCGGGGATATACAGGGATTTTAAGTCGCATATTTTCCTCCTTCGATTAGCTGTTTTGAATATATGACCTTCTATTAAGGTAATTCCCTTATTAATTATTGCCGCATTTCTATTAACAGTTAACCTGCTCAAACCATAGGTTAACAAAATTCCTCGACTCTCATTCGCCGAAGCGTGAGTAATTCGCTGATCCATCGCGTAACCCTTCCTTATAGAAATTATCAGGGTATTCCCTGATTTTTACCAGTTCGCGATCTCATCAACTCTTGAGATCTGCCAAAAAGCAAAGCCCAAATTCGAGACATCCTCCGTGGGAGTTCCTACGGAAAATAATCGGGCGGTTAAAAATGCCTCATTATAACCCACTCAGTAGAAAGAACGGTTTAATCTTAAGTGGAAAATATATAAAAGTCACCAAAATTTTTAATGAGTTAGTCAGGAAGCCTTCAGAATCTTGAATCCTGCCGACCATATTCCGGGATTAACTGGTAGTGTTAAAATAGTATGCCTTTTTATCCAATCCCGGACTAACTGTTTAGAGGTTGACAATTTGATGGTAATCTGATAACAATCCTTACCAGCCGGTTTGACAAACAGATTAACCAGCGGTAGTCGGATCATTTTTACTACCTGTAAATGACTTTTTAGACTTGTCCCCTGCGGGCTTCCAGTTCACAGCGGATTTCCGCGCATCTCTGTTTGGTAAGATGCACGCGAGTGATGAAGAATATCACCAGAATCAGTCCCAAAATCGGAATTCCGGCCAGCATTGCCCGAATCCAGAAAATCGTCTGCGGTGTCTGCACCGCTAAGGAATGATCGAAATGCGCGAATTTGAGCACGCTCCCCGCCAGCAAACCGCCCAGCGAGTTGCCCAGTTTGAGGATATACGACGAGCATCCGGTAAAGGAACCTTCGCGGCGGTGGCCGGTATTGAGTTCGTCGTAATCGATGATGTCAGCGCCGATTGAACTATGGAGCATCCACAATCCCGCCGCCGACATTCCCATCAGGCAGGAGGCAACGGTCTGCAACCACGGTATCAGCGGCGTATAGAGAAACCATGAGCCGCCGTAGCCAAACATTCCGATTATCGCCGCAACGATGACCGCCTTGCGCTTTTCCAGCCAATAGGCAACGCGGTTGAGAACCGGGCCGCCGATCAGGCCGCCAAGCATAAAAGCAATCCCCATCCAGAAATTCCAGTTGTCGCCGAGAATATTATTGCCGCCGCAGACGTAATGCACGGTAGAATAATAGCCGAGCGTTCCGACCATGCTGGTTCCCAGCGTGAATGACCCACCCAGCAGTAACATCATGCGAAACGGCTGACATTTTAACGTTTCGTAGAAGGAACTCGACAGTTTGATCCGTTCTTTAGTCTTGACGACCACACTTTCATAATAGCGCTCCTTGACGCGGAAAAAAATCGTAATCGCAAAGATCGCCATCAGGATACCGATGATCGAAGTATAGACCTGCATACCCATCAGGGTATTTTTTTTGCCCGTGCCGGGAATCAGAAACCAGGCCAGATTGGTAAAGCGCAAGGCGTAAAAATTACCCACTTCGAAAATCTTCTGCATCACACTGCGGTAAGTCATCACCGAGGTGCGCTCCTCGTAATCGGGCGTCAATTCATTGCCGAGGCTATTGTAAGGCACCGTAAAAGTGCTGACGATTGGAATATAGATCAAATTCGACAATAGCATATACCAAAAGACCGCCGAAAGACCGAGAATGTTGATGTCTGCCCAGCCGGGCGAAACCAGGAATAGGGCTGGTAAACCCAGACCGCTTAATATCCCCGCCCCAAGGATAAAAGGACGCCGCCGACCGAACTTCGAGCGAAAATTATCGGATATCCAACCGGCAATCGGATCGGTGAAGGCGTCATAAAGGCGAATCAGAGTCAGCGCCAGCCCTACCAGAATCGGATTGACGCCCAAATACATATTGAAAACCGCAAAAGCCACGCCCGGATAAAGCCAGAAGCCCCACATGTCCAGTCCGGTTCCCAGACCGTAACTGATTTTAGTCAAAATCGGAATGCGGTCGCGCAGCAATTGAGCGCGGTTTGGTTTTTCATCTGTCATGGTCGTTCCTTACAGAAATGGATTACTAACGCAGAAAGCGCTTAGACTTCCGAATTACTCTTAACATAATCGATTAACTCGTCGATTCTTGCAAAAGCCAGAGCGGTGTGCGTATCCGCCGCGCCGTAGTAAATCGCTATTCTGCCGGTCGCAGAGTCGCATAAATTGGCGCACGGGAAGACCACATTCGGCACGAATCCAACCGTCTCATAGTTTTTCTCAGGCGTCAACAAATAATCGCGCGTCCGGTATAGAACTTTACTCGGCTCATCGATGTCCAGGATCACTGCGCCGAAGCTGTAAACATAACCGTTGCAGGTATTGCAGACGCCGTGATATAAAAGCAACCAGCCTTCGGTGGTCTCGATCGGAACCGGACCGGCGCCAATCTTCATGCCCTGCCACCAACCCGAACCGCCCTTGCCCATTACCCATTTGTGATTGCCCCAATAAACCAGATCGGGGCTTTCACTCAGGAATATGTCGCCGAATGGCGTATGCCCGCTGTCGCTCGGACGACTGAGCAAAAGGTATTTACCGTTGACCTTGCGCGGAAAAAGCACGCCGTTGCGATTGAATGGCATCAGCGGATTCGACATCCGGATAAATGTTTTAAAATCATTCGTCCGACCGAGACCAATCGACGCGCCGTGCAGATCGTCGCACCAAACGATGTAATAGGTATCGTCGATTTTGACAAAGCGCGGATCGTAACCGTAACTGAGTGGTTTGGGATTGCCCTTTTCATCTACCCAATCAATCGGATCCGGACCAATCTCCCACTTCAGACCATCATGACTGCGCCCGAAAAACAGGGTCGCCCGCCCGTTCTTCTGATCAGCCCGAAAAACGCCGACGAATTTATCATTATACGGCAGAACGGCGCTGTTGAAAATGCGGGCGGCTTGCGGAATCGGATTCCAGCTTAAAAGAGGATTCCTACTATAACGCCAAACGACATCATTACATCCCTGCGGTCGCTCTTCCCAGGGTAAATTGGGAATTGGTTCGCCGTTGATCACTTTATTCATTTTATTTTTCCTTTATTCTTCATTTCTTGTTCTATTTTAAGGCGTTGTTCGGTTAAAATGCGCCAGTCATTGCCTTCTTTACCACCGAATTTTTTATGCCATACCGCACGACGACTATCGCCTTCCGGTCCCCAGGCATAAGCCGGCGGAGCCGGTGGATTGTGAGCATAATTCTGAATTCCATCCGGCAAAGCCCATTTTCGGTTAACGTTCAATTGCCGGGACAATTTTCGGATCAAATCCGCTGAGGCATTGCCGGCGATATTATTCGTTTCCAGAGGATCGTTGACGAGATCATACAATTCGGTGGCTAAGACCGTTTGGGTCTCCAGGTTTTGCCATTCGGTGTAACGATATTGTTGATTACGCATAGAAAACCCATAAATTTCGCCAATCATACTGCGACTCTGACGACTGAAAACCGCTTTTTTCCATTTCCGGGATGGCTCGGTCAGGAGCGGCTTAAAACTGACGCCTTCCGCATAATCCGGGATGGCGATTCCAGCCAGATCCAGTAAAGTTGGGAAAATATCCACCGATTCAACCATACCATTACTGACGGCGCCTTGCGACATTCCGGGCGCCGAGACAATCAGCGGCACATGCAAGGAAGCTTCATATAAGGTCGTTTTACCCCAGTGATTCTGTTCTCCGAGATGAAAACCATGATCAGAAATGAATATGATAATCGTATCATCCCGTAGTTTTAGACTTTCCAACTCAGTCAATATCCTACCAATCTGAGCGTCAATAAAACTAACACAGGCAAAATACGCCTGACGAATCAGACGGGCATAATCATCACTGAACAAGCGTTCCGGGTCAGTATGTTCCCAGGTATATTGCTGTAAATTGTAGCGGTCGAGTGCAATGGCTGGGAAATTTTTCGGTCGGTTTTTATTTTCCACCAATGGAATGTTCTGGCGATTGTATAAATCCCAGTATTTTTTGGGTGAATTAAAAGGTATATGCGGTTTCAAAAAGCCTACCGAGAAGCAAAAAGGCGCCGACTTTTGCGCTGCAACCCGGAGCCCGGCAATGACTGTCTCGGCGGTCTGACCGTCCGGATATTCGCAATCCGGCAAATCCGCCATTTCATAAGGCGGAGCGGCCGCATTGCCCTTCGCTTTACGGAGATTGATATTGTCTGCAAGCAGGTACGGGCGGTGCGGCGGCTCGTAATGCGGAGCCGATAGGTCGTTTTCTTCAAGGCCGTGATGAATTTTACCGAAATCGCGCGTGTAGTAACCTTTGTTATAAAACTGCCTGGCCAGCGTGCCATACTTTGGAAATATTTCCTCTACGAAATAATAACTATAGGGATAATCCACTCCGGTAGTTGCAGGGTACAAACTCGTAAAAAGACTGGCGCGCGATGCGGCGCAAACCGCCTGCTGAACATAAGCCCGCTCGAATCGCACTCCCTCCTTTGCCAACCGGTCGATATTGGGAGTAACCATATAAGGATTACCGTAACAACCCAGTTGCATATTCAGGTCTTCGATAACTATCAAAAGCACATTTGGTCGTCGCCCGACTAGACCGGAAACTCCGCCCCAGGCGTTAAGCCGCGGTAGCAAACAGGCGGCGCCGAGCCCCTTCGTGGTTTTGGATATAAATTCCCTTCTCTTCATGTCCCTTTGATTTTACTTACCGATTTGCCAGTCGTTATTAAAAAAATCTTTGGCGAGCACCTGATACTTGTTATCCTTAATTGTGTAAATCAGGTAATCCGCAACAGTTTCATCCAAAAAACCATAATCGGGATTCACCGAAGGAAGAAGATCAATCCGAACGTAGCGCTCCGGATTCTGCGGATTGGGATAAATTATTCGCAGACCGCATTCCGCAAAAAGATATTTGTCCCCCAGGATAAATCCGCTTGAATCGATTTTTACCGGCAATTGCGCCTGGATTTGGGCCATGTATTTATTATCAGCCGGCGTTCCCAGCAGATGCAAATTGTATCCGCGATATTTTTCATCATTGACCAAGGAGTCCGGAATCATTACCGGTCGCATATCGAACCGGGCATAATATTCTAGTAATTTGTGACCGAATTCATGCAAGCGGTCGGCGGAGTTGGATTCGTGCGTGCCATAGACTATGACAAAAGGCTCGAACTCTGCGTCAATCCAGGGCCCCTCTGCGCATTTACGCTTGCATAATCCCTCGCTCGGGGCGCTTCCCGCGTGCCATTGACCATCGTTATCTTGATAAAAAATAGACCATCCCGAAGAGGCTTCACTTTTTAAGACCTGTTTGTTAAGCGTAACAACTATCATTTTCTGACGGTTCAATTCGGGATGGTTAAAATTCAGCCGGATTTCAGCGACATTATCAGTGACGACCCTTATCTTGTTGCCTTTTTGGATTTTGGCATCTAACGTCGCGTAATTATGCCATTTGGTTTTGCGAATGATTTCTGCCCAGTAGGACATGCCATGTTTGAGATAAAAGCATTTATGGTGAATGGCTTTGGGATATGGATCGAGTTTAAATTTAGTTAAATACGGCAGACGCTGTTTATCAGCCCGGGCCGCGTTCCATGAATCATGTTTAACATCCTTGAATTCCGTATAAACATGTTCATAACGCATTTGCTTCAGGCGTTGCGCCATCTGACGTGAATCGGTTACCGGGATGACCGGATCGATATCGCCGTGGTAAAACCGAACCGGCAGATGCATAGCGTTTTCCACGTAACTTAGAGGGCTGATGGTCTCGCCGTAGAAATCTTCACCCATCGTAGTTCGGCCGCAAATGGGGCTGATTGCCGCAAAGCGATCGGCATAATTCAATCCCAGGCGCCAACTGCCATAGCCGCCCATCGAAGCTCCCATCAAATAAATCCGGGTGGTGTCGATGGGATAAAGATTACAGATTTCTTGAATGACTCTGAAAATATCGACCTCACCAGCGCCCAGATACCAGCAGTTGCGCCGCCCGTAAACCGCGACTTTAAACACTCCCAGTTCATCCAAACTCGGATCTTCGTTCGCCCAGAGCAGGTTGCGATATTTTTGGATTTGATCTTCTTTACCGTGCAAATAGATCAGCAAACCGTACGATTTATTTTGATTGAAATGATTAGGGATCATCAGGTCAAACGGCTGACAGGTTGAATCAATTTCCGACAGATACCCGATTTTGACACGTCCTCTTTTTTCCTGAAAATAATCTTTGCCGTTCTTGATCCACTCTATCATTTCGCTCAGTTCCGCTTCAGTGCGTTTGAGGTCGGTGGCGTTCCGGATCGGATTTTGCGCCATTTTCTGCAAATTTTCCAGTTGCAGGAAAAAGGTTGCCGATAAAATATCGCCAGACTGTGGCGCAAAATGCAATTCATCTTCGATAATATGGCGATACCGCTCAATCCGCTCGCGCAACGCCGCGGATTCGCGCCGGAATTGCACCTCAGCATCCAAAAGCGCTTCGTTCTGTGGCAGAAAAGGTATAAACGGAGCGGCGCAATCCTTATAGGTTTCGTAAGTCCAATCCTCGCCGGAATTGATCCGGATGACCGTGGTGCCGACTTCAATCGCCGGCAGACTTTCGACGATTTTTTGCCGGTTTTTCTTCATCCATTCTACGAAATTTTTGCGGTAAATCTTTGTATAGGCACTGC
>JALOAB010000285.1 GCA_023229045.1 Fidelibacterota bacterium | reverse complement strand
GTTCATAATAATTCTGGAGCGCTTCGTACGCCTGGTTTTTTTCAGCGGCGGTGCGGACATGTTCAAGAGCTTCCTGGTAACTCTGAAATGCCGACTCCGGCGCTCCGCTTTCAAGGGCAATATTACCGAGTTGTATGATGGATGCAATGTCATTCGGCTCAATCGCGATAGCGTCCGTGTAGTATTGCCGGGCGGTTTCATGATTACCCATCGTAAAATAGAGATTGCCGAAAGCTGTGAAAGTGCTGTAATCAGTCGGGCATTTTTTCTGGTATTGTTTATAATATTTGAGAGCGTTTTTGAAATCGCCTTGTCGCAGGTAGATATCGCCGATGTATTGCAGGTAATAGAGACGCGCCGGATCCAGATGCATGATGGTATTATATTCGGTAATAACTTTGTCCGGTTCATTGCGTTTAAGGTACTCAGCCGCCAGACTGAAGTGCCCGCGGATGTCACGCGGATAAAGTTTAACCCACATTTCCAGCACCGCGAAGCGTTTGTCGGGATTTTCGGTAATCAGATAATATTCCTGTTTAAAGGTAAAACGCGTCAGTTCCGGAATCTTATAAATGTGTTGCATGGCGGCCTGCAAGGCCGACTGAGCCGGAGCCGGCTGGTTGTTATTGATATAGCAGGTATAAAGCATCCAGTGAGCCATCGTAAAAGTCGGATCAAGCCGGGTGGCTTTTTCAAAGTGAATGGTGGCGTCGCGGTAATTATTCTTGAGGTTGACCAGCTCGGAACCGATAAAATATTCGCGACTGGCCTCGAAGTTGTCAGTCAGAAGAGCGTTAATCGGCAAATCTTCCGTGTTTTCAATGTGCCAGTTCGGCAGACCGAGATCGTTTTTCGATTGTCGAGTGATCTGGTCGATTATCGAATAAAAATTCGGATTGCGATAAACACGTTCGGCGATTAGTTTGCCGGTACCGGTTTCATAAAGATAAGTATTAACGATGAATGTGTCATTTGAAGTGGTGAATGAGCCACCCAGAAAATACTCGCGCTGGATTTCACCGGCGATTTTTTTCTCGAGGGTCATTGGCAATCCGATGGCGCTGTTGAGCCCGGCCTGCAGGATCTTCTGATAGATGACGTTATCGGAAGCCGAATAAAGTGAAAAAACCGGGTCTTGTACCAGATCCAGATGGCAACCCATCATGAAAGCCGATTGCAACCAATCCAGTTGCGTTTGTCCCGACTGGTTGCGGAAAAAGAAAATGGCAAGCCGTCGATTGAAATTGCTGGTCGGGATTTTGCGCCTGATGATCTGTCCCTGTTCGTTTTGCAAAGTGACCTGGGTAGTGGCCGATCCCAGTTCTTTTCCGGAAAATACGACAAAGATCAGAATGACAGTAAACAGCAAATTCAGCGGGATGCCGATCTTTTCTACACGAGTCCATTCATCGCGCCCCGGTTTACCATGAAAATAAGCCAGCATTCCGACGGTAGGGAACATTGATAGCAATGTAATCAGACCGAGATCGGTCAGGTGCGGTGAAATCTGGTAATTTTCAATCAGCCAGCTCAGAAATTCGAGAATAGTCCAGCAGATACCGAAATAGATAAAAATGATTTGCAGAAATCTGCGTTCCAGCAGGTGTTTCAGGAGAGTCTGTTTTTTAACGGTTTTCTTTCTTGGCATTTTCTTTTCGAACCGCGTTCTTAGACTAACTCCCGACCGGAATGGTTGCCCGGGCGTAACTCTGCTTATTTGCCGATTGCCTCACGGATGGCGCGGATATAGTCCGGAGTCGTGCCGCAACAGCCGCCGACGATCTCCACGCCAGACTGTTTGATAGCAACAATGTTCCGGGTAAAACTGACAACGTCTTCCGGGTAATGCAGAAAACCTTTTTGCAACGTCGGTATTCCGGCATTTGGCTGAATAATGACTGGTACAGATACTGTGTTTCTGATAATCTCGGCCAGCCGCACCATCGCATCACTGCCGATGGAACAATTGGCGCCTACCGCCGCGGCGCCGGCGGCAACTAATGCCTGCATGCTGGCTTCCGGTTGATTGCCCATGATAGTAGCAAATCCGGCTGGTCCCTGCTCAAAAGTCAGCGTTACAAAAACCGGTTTGGCGGAGCCTTGCCGGACGCCCCGCAAGGCCGCCAGGGCTTCGTTCAAGTCGAACATCGTTTCTATGATAAATAAATCAACCCCGGCCGCTTCGAGAAATCCGGCCTGCTCGGCATAATTGGCAACGGCTTCTTCATTGCTTATTTTACCAAAAGGCGCCAGCATTTCCCCGATTGACCCTATATCTCCGGCGATTAGGTTGTCCGATTGAGTGGCCGTGCGCGCCATCTCGACCATGCGGCGGTTGATCTCTTCGGTACGTTTTTCCAGTCCGTTTTTTTTCAATTTCAAGGCGGAGGCGCCGAAAGTGTTGGCTGTCAGCACATCCGCTCCGGACGCAACGTAATCGGCATGGATTCCGGTCACAACTTCCGGGTGCTCCAGACACCACATTTCGGGTAAAACTCCCTCCGGCAAACCTCTCTGCATCAACAGCGAACCGAATGCGCCGTCAAATATTAAACCTTCTTTTTTTATCCGGGTAAGTATATCCATTGCATTTCTCCATTAGTAATAACAAATGTAAAAACCCTCAACATAGAAAACAACTCTGATTATAAAATCGCTCGCCAGTGAATTATTTATGCAGTCTATCTTGCTTGGGCGCCGAAACCTGATTCGGTAATTACTGCAATTTGAAAAATCATGGCAATGTCGTATTTTTACCGGTTGTTACTTGAAATAATTAAGTAAGGATACATCATGAAAGGCTACTTTTCCTTAGTACTGCATAGTCATTTACCTTATGTCATCAATCACGGCGAATGGCCGCACGGCATGGATTGGCTATATGAAGCCGCCGCCGAAACCTATATTCCGCTACTGCGGGAATTCGATAGTCTGGTTGCCGACGGCATCAGCCCAAATATTACAATCGGGATCACGCCGATCTTAGCCGAACAGTTAGCCGCCGAACGCTTTAAAGATGGTTTTGTGCATTACCTGGATGTAAAAATCAAAGCCGCCCTGGAAAACCGCGAAGAATTCGCCTCTACCGGCAACGAACACCTGGAAAAGTTAGCCAAGATGTGGGCCAATTATTATCAGGGCGTAGCCGATTACCTGAATGCCCTGCCTGATCGTAATATTCTACAGGCTTTTAAAAGA
>JALOAB010000222.1 GCA_023229045.1 Fidelibacterota bacterium | reverse complement strand
AGAATTCGCCTCTACCGGCAACGAACACCTGGAAAAGTTAGCCAAGATGTGGGCCAATTATTATCAGGGCGTAGCCGATTACCTGAATGCCCTGCCTGATCGTAATATTCTACAGGCTTTTAAAAGACTCCAGGATGAGAATCATCTCGAAGTCATCACCTGCGCCGCGACGCACGGTTATTTTCCTCTGCTCGGAAGTGACGAAGCCATCGACGCTCAGGTGCGGGTCGGCAAGGAAACCTATCGGCGCCATTTCGGACGTGATCCGCGCGGCATGTGGTTACCGGAATGCGCCTACCGCCCGAGTTACAACTGGTCCTCGCCAATCAAGGAATATCCCAAGACCTTCCTGCGGCGCGGGGTCGAGGAATTTTTATTCAAATACGATATTCAGTATTTTATTGTCGATAAACATCTGATTTTGGGCGGCCAGAACCGTGGCGTTTATATCGACCGTTACGAATCGCTCAAGCAGCTCTGGCAGCAATTCGAGAAAAACTGGACGCCGCCAATTGAGGAGAAAGACCGCTCGATCTATCAGCCATATTTGGTTTCTTCGACCGGAACCGGGCGGGTGGCGGTGGCTTACGGTCGGCACGAGGAATCCGCTTTGCAGGTCTGGAGCGGCGAATGGGGCTATCCGGGCGATGGCCGCTATCTGGAATTTCACAAGAAGCATTTCCCGGGCGGACATCGCTACTGGCGGGTGACCAGCGCCAAAGCCGATCTGGCCGACAAGCAGGAATATTCACCGGCGGAAATCGAAGAAGCCCTCGAAAACCAGGCCACTCATTTCGTCGAAGTCCTTCAGAATTTCATCGTGAAGAATTTTGATGAAAGCGGTAAAGTTGGTGTCCTGACCGCGCCGTTCGACACTGAGCTTTTCGGGCACTGGTGGTTCGAAGGTACACGTTGGCTGGGCAAAGTCCTGCGTAAAATCAACGCCAATCCGGATCTTCAGGCAATTTCGCTCGGCAACCATCTGGCCGGGAATCGTCCGGCGCAGGTTATAACAATGCCGGAAGGTAGTTGGGGACAGGGCGGATTTCATTACATCTGGCTGAATCAGTGGACGGAATGGACCTGGAAACATATTTATGCCGCCGAAGATCAGATGACCGAATTGGCTGAACAATTTAAAAGTACTAAAGATACCAACATACGTCGTATCCTGAATGCGCTGGCGCGTGAACTGCTTCTGCTGGAAAGTTCCGACTGGCAGTTTCTGATCAGCACCTGGAGCGCGCGGGATTATGCTGAGAATCGCGTGGGCGTGCACCGCGATCAGTTCCAGAATATCGTGCGTATCCTGGACGATTATAAAAACAACGGCCGGCTTACCCAAACCGATGAGAAATATTTAGCCCGCATTGAACGGGTGGATGATGTTTTCCCGAATATTGATTTTACCTACTGGTGCAAACTGCCGGCGGAAACAGGACGCAGTTAGCCTGAACAGCCTGAGATGAATATTGTATTTGTTGCCGCTGAGGCTTATCCGTTTGCCAAGGTTGGCGGCCTGGGCGATGTCGTCGGCGCCTTGCCGCCGGTATTAGCCAATCGGGGGCATTCAGTGAATGTCGTCATTCCCGGTTATCGCTCAACCTGGCGCTTCAAGACCGAACCGGTTTTGGATTTAAATAGCATAGCCGTAGCTCTGGGTTCACGGATATTAGAATGCACCGTCAGGCGCTGGCAGAGTCCGGCTCAGCCGCGGCATGCGGTTTATTTTATCGATAATCCGGAATATTTCGGGCAACGCCATGTATATTGCGATGAGCAAGGCGTGCCTTATCCGGATAATCCGGAGCGTTTTCTGTTTTTTCAGAAAGCCGTTCTGAAAATGATGACGCATTTGGATTGGCGACCGAATATCATTCATTGCCACGATAATCATACGGCGCTGATTCCGGTTTATCTCAAAACGACCCTGGCCGGCGAATCGCAATTTCTCTCAACTAAGAGCATCTTGACTCTGCACAACATTGCCTATCAAGGCGATTGTGCAATGCAATTGCGCGATTCCTGTGATTTACCGGAAGACCTTTTTGCGCCAAACAGAGCGCTGGTATGGTATGGTCGCATCAATCCGGTCAAGGGCGGAATTGTGTTCGCCGATGCCGTTACGACCGTCAGCCCGACGCATGCCCGCGAAATCATGAGCGATGTCGAATTAAGCGCCGGATTAAATGGGATAATTTCAGCTCGCCAGTCGCCGGTGCTGGGAATCCTGAATGGCATCGATACCAGCGAGTGGAATCCTGAATCGGACGAGCGATTGTCAGCGCCTTACTCGGCGGGAAATCTTGCCGGGAAAAAAATCAACAAATTAAGATTAATCGAGGAGTTGCATCTAAATCCAGTTTTAATCTCCCGCCCGTTGATTGGACTGGTGACGCGGTTGGTCGAACAAAAAGGCATCGACCTGCTGATAAGCGGTTTGGGGAAAATTTTGGATGCCGGCGCCGGCTTTGTCATGGTTGGAAGTGGTGACCAGAATTATCAGAACGCATTAAGCCGGCTCGCCGCCCAATATCCGGATCGGATGGCGATCGAATTCAGCTATAATAATCCCCTGGCGCATCGTATTATCGCCGCGAGCGACATGTTTCTGATGCCTTCTCGTTTCGAGCCGTGTGGAATTACCCAGATGTACGCCCTGCGTTACGGCACGGTACCGATAGTCCATTACACCGGTGGTCTGGCCGATACGGTGAGACCCTGGAACGGAAAAACCGGCAACGGCTTTGCTTTTCGATCTTATCAGCCCGAAGCCATGCTACAGGCGGTTTTTGAAGCCGCGCAGGTTTACGAACGTCCGGATGAATGGCAGATTATTATCATTAACGGTATGACCGCCGATTACTCATGGGATCGCGCGGCTACCAGTTATACAGATTTGTATGAAAAACTCATCAATAATAATTGAATCGACGCGGCGGAAATTAAATAATTGAGAAAAATGATCAATGGAAAAATCATCGGGCAGTCGTTTCTGATTGTTCTACTGATGACGATCACTAACATTAATTCGACAAAAGGAGCAGATATAAAAATGAAAGGCACCCGCGAGGGATACATAAAAGTTACCGGCGGCAAGGTCTGGTATAAAATTGTCGGAGCAAACCAGAAGGGAACACCGCTTCTGCTTTTACATGGCGGACCGGGTTGTCCACATGATTATCTGGAACCACTGGAAGCTCTTGCCGATGAACGTCCGGTGATTTTCTACGATCAACTGGGATGCGGTTTTTCAGATAAACCAAGCGATACAACGCTCTGGCAGATCGAACGCTTCGTGGAAGAATTGCATACCGTGCGCAAGGCATTGAAATTGAAAAAGGTTCATATACTCGGTCAATCCTGGGGCACTATGCTGGCGGTGGAATATTTCCTGACTGAGCCTGACGGTGTCCAAAGTATGATAATGAATGGTCCTTATCTGAGCACCGCCCGTTTCGTGGCGGACTGCCGGGCTTACGTTGAGCAATTACCGGATGAACATCGCCGGGCAATTCTCAAGGGCGAAGCCGAAAAAGTTTACGACTCGCCTGAATATCAGACAGCATTGATGTACTTTTATCATCAACATGTTTGCCGGATGGATCCCTGGCCGGATTGTTTCAACCGCAGTTTTGAAAAGTTTGGTTTCGGGATTTACCAGTACATGTGGGGCCCGAGCGAATTCACCCAGACCGGGACTTTGCGCGGTCGCGATCTGGTTGGCGTATTGAAAAATATAAGCGTGCCGGTTTTATTCACCTGCGGCCGATATGACGAAGCTACTCCGGCGACTACGGAGTATTATCATACTAATCTGCCCGGTTCGGAGATGGTCGTTTTCGAAAACGCTTCCCATGCTCATCATCTTGAGAAGACCGACCAATTTTTGGAGGTCATTCGCGCTTTCTTAACCAGAAGCGAAAGATGAAGTATTTAAAAGAACTAATTGAGATTTAATGAAAGTCGCCGCTATACAGGAGGATCGATGGGCACGGTAGTGATGAAATTCGGCGGCAGTTCGGTAGCCGATACTGCGCGGCTGAGGCAGGTTGCCGAAATAGTGGTGCAACG
>JALOAB010000112.1 GCA_023229045.1 Fidelibacterota bacterium | reverse complement strand
AAAAATTAATTATATTTATATTGCTTCGAGGTTTTTAACGGGATAAAACGAATAGCAAATTAATTGGTAATGGGTTTTTAAATTAACTAAAGGGGGATCACATGCAAAAGCGTTTTTCTTTGTTTGGGTTGTTGTTTTTCGGCGCAGTAGCTTTTGGGCAGAACTATCACATCACCGACTTTATTCCGGATTCGCTTAAGACCTGGCAGATTTATGGAACAGTGAGCACTTCATTATCAGGCAACGACAGAGACGACGTTACGGAAAAAACCGGTGTAAGCGAAACGAAGGATTATAGTGACGAATCCACTGTTGGCATTACACCGATGGTGTATTTTAATTATTGGCAGGTTACTCCGCGGCGTGAACTTGGTGTTTATTCCAATATAAGAGGTCATATCTCGAAAGAATATGCAGGCACGCACAGCGAAGATATTTTATCTGAAACAATCGGTGATGATGACAGAACAGAAAAAATTCTTGAAGGACGGATTTATGGATTGGCGTCCTGGACGGAGTATCTGTTTTGCCGAAACCGGCTCGGTCTTTCCCTCGAGGCTTATATTTCTTTAAATAAAACCAAGAGACATATAGTTAATACGGATGAATATCAGAACTCTTATACAGATCGCATTATTAAAGAGGATACAGATCGACTATACTCTTATCAAAATTACCGTCTGTCTCCCGGCGTGGTATTTGGCCGCATTTATAATGGTGATTATGCCGCCAAGGCTGAAGAAATAATCGACGAACTCCAAAAACAAAACCTGCTCACACGCGACTTGACCTCAGCCGAATTCAAGGAATTTTCCCGCCGTATAATGAACCGAACTGCCGCCTATCACTACGATTCGCGAATAAAAAATATTGAAGCTCTGCAGGACATCATCGGTTACCTCGAAACGATCGGAGTATTAAAAGAGCTCGATATCCCAAGTTTTGTAACGATCAACGACGTCTATCTGTTCAGTCCGGAGCGGAATATGCGTAGTTTCGGCACGCAGTTTTATGTCTTGAGCGGATTGAGTTATAGTCCTTCTATCGAAAATTATGATAGAGAACATAGGCAACGCAACTGGTATGTGAACAATGGAGTTTTTGAACACGACAGTCTGACATACAATTATAAAGATTTTATTAATCGTGAGATTAGTAATCCACATCATTTATCCGGTTATGAGATCGGCTTTAATCGGTATATCGTAAAATCATGGCATATCTGGTACAACTACGGAGCCTATTTCAGTCATTCATTCACGCCGCAAAGATACACTGATAAATATAAGCATGAAACAGAGGATATCTTAAATGATACTTTTGCAGAATTAGAAAATACTATCAGAGAATTTGCCAAGCATCGCAGTGACGAGATCTCGGTATTTGCCACATTCAATTATCAGTTCAACAGCCGGTCGTATCTAAGCGTCCCGCTGTATATTTACTATACGGCCAGCCGCGAGCGGGTTGAGTCAATTACTTCTGAAATCAGTTATCACGGTAGTGGTTCGATAGAGCCGGAATTGACCTATTTTCTGACACCGAAATGGTCACTGACAGCCACTTGCGGCATCAGTTATTCGCGCTATCGGTATTCGTTGGACAAGCGCACTTTGAAGAACACTTACGGTTCGTTCGGATTATCCATGACCTATTACTGGTGATTTGCTTGTGCAAGGCTGGAAAACCTGGGCTCGATTTTTACCTTGTTTTTATGCCTTTATAATTTAAAATTAAGCCATAAATGACGAGCAATTTCAGGAGAGATAATATGAAACGTGCGGCTACCATAAAAATGTCAGTTTTCTTCCTCTCAACCTTAACCTTGACCTTGACCTTATGCCTATTTCTCCTCTCCGGCTGTTCGACGGAATCGCAGAGGCATTACGAGCTGGGTAAATGGTATTACGAAAAAGGTCTGATCAACGAAGCCATTCTGGAATTCAAAGCCGCCACCCAGCAGGATCCCGATTCATATCAGGCGCACCATAGTCTGGCGATTGCCTATACCAAAAAAGGCTGGTACGATTACGCCCTGAAAGAAGCCGAGCTCGCTTTCGACTTGCACCCTTCGGATGAGAATTACCATCTGATCCAGATTATCCGCCAGAAGAAAATTCTCGAACCGGTCTATGAATCGACATTAATCGATACGCTCAGATAGCATTTTATTCACCGCTGAGAGCGCAGAGAACGCGGAGATATCCAATTGTAGATTGTAGATTGAATATTTAACCTCCTGGTTGGCAGGGTGTAACTCGTCGAAAAAAATAATTAAACCTTTCTTGATAATTAATCTTGTCAAAAATTATTCGTGTTAATTCGCGGTGAATAATTATATCAAGCAGATCATTTCCGCCAGCCGGCGCAGTGACATACCGGCTTTTCACGGCGAATGGTTATTGGAGAAAATCCGCGAAGGTGCCGTTACCGTTCGCAATCCCTTCTCACAAAATAGCCAGATGGTGTCTTTGAAACCGGCAGACGTCAGCGCGATCGTCTTCTGGTCAAAAAATTATCAGCCATTTCTGCCGGTCCTGGAGAAGATTAAATCGCTCTATCAGGAACGTTTCCTGTTTCATTTCACTATCAATGGCTTTAGCGGAATGAGTAAGTACCTTTTGGAGCCGGGCGCTCCGCCCACGGATGTTGCGATCGAAACTGCTCAGAAATTGATGCGGGATTTTGGTTTGGATCGGATTTTGTGGCGTTTCGATCCGATCATCTTTTCCACTCTGTCTCCGCCGGAAGAGCGGCTGGCGGCTTTTGCGAAACTGGCTGGTCATTTATCCGGCGTAACCCGGCGCTGTTCTGTGAGTTTCGTTGATCTCTATGGCAAAGTCCGCCGCCGGTTTGCCGGACTGGAGGCGGAAGGTAAAATCCGTTTTATCAAACCAGAACCGGCTCAGCAAATTGCATTTCTTGAAAGCCTGAAGGCGATCGCCGCCCCAGCCGGCATTCAGCTTTATACTTGTTGCGAAGATGAAATCGGCACCGCGACGGGAATTCCCAAAGGTCATTGCATTGATGTCAAACTGTTAAAAAACCTTTTCCCGGATGAAGAATTTTCGCAAAAAATTAAGCCTACTCGCCCGCAGTGCGGCTGTTACGCCAGTCGGGACATCGGCAGTTACCAAACCTGTCACCAGGCCTGTGTTTATTGCTATGCGCAATAAAAGGAACAATTATTGCCAAACGAGATATAATGAGTAGTTTTTTGATATCCGGAACATCAATCGTAAGTATTACAGATTGATGGGAAAAATATAGCTTTTGCCAAAAAGCCGGTATTTATCGACGATAAGTTCGATAAATAATAACAATAATATCTGTTAGAAAATCACATTATTGAAAAAAAACTACCTCTGATGTAAGTGATGATTGACAAAATAAAAAAATAACCTTATCTTCAATTGGATTGAATAGTAGAAAAAGTATGAAATGAGTAAAGAAATTAAAACCTCCAGTCGCGATTCCAGCCGAACTCTAAGCCGTTATTTGGAAGAGATCAGCCATTTTTCACCACTCTCGCCCGAAAAGGAAATCGAGTTGGCGCGGCGAATCAGGAATGGCGATCGGCAGGCCGCCAAAGAATTGACGGAAGCCAATCTGAGGTTTGTCGTCAGTGTGGCCAAAGATTACCAGGGACAGGGTTTGCCGCTAATGGATCTGATTAACGAGGGTAATCTCGGCCTGATTAAAGCGGTCGAACGTTTTGACGAAACCCGCGGGTTTAAGTTCATCTCTTATGCCGTCTGGTGGATTCGCCAATCGATTCTGCAGGCTCTTTCCGAGCAATCCCGCCTGGTGCGGTTGCCGATGAATCGGGTTGGGACTTTAACTAAAATCGCGCGGGAAGCCGAGGTTCTGGAAAAACAACATGAGCGCTCGCCGCGCTATGATGAAATCGCCACCGGTCTGGATGTCGACCGTGATGTCGTAACCGCGACCCTGCGCATTGCCCGCCGCCACCGTTCGCTGGATGAACCGATGGCGGATGCCGATAGCAACAGCTTGATGGATGTTCTGACCGACGAGCAGGCGTCCGATCCGGATTGGCAATTGATGGTCGAATCGCTGAGTCAGGACATTAATGCCTCGCTGGCCGCATTGAAAGAACGTGAACGCGAAGTTTTGAAAATGTACTTCGGGATCGGCACCGAATATGCCCTGACGCTGAATGAAATCGGTGAACATTTCCGTTTGACGCGCGAAAGGGTTCGCCAGATCAAGGAACGGGCGATTCGCCGTCTGCGCCATAAATCGCATAGCTCGTTATTAAAAACCCATCTCGGGTAATTGCCGACCTGCTTTTTACGATTAAAAGATTAAATCCGATCAAATCAATAATTTTTCCCTGGAATTCAGGCTTGCTAAAACAGTTGAAGTTCTATGACTTGCTAACTTGCTGGTTGGATGCTAAATTTCCATCCGGCTATGCCTGATTGTAATTCTATACCGGTAATAATCAATTCCCCGGGGAAGGAGAACAACTCTAATGCTGATTGAAAGTCTTTCGGGAGTGCGCGGCTATGATACCGATTTAACCGAAGAACTGATCCAGGCTTATGCCGCCGCCTTGAAGGAATTACTGGGTTGTCGCAAAGTCGTCATCGGACGCGATTCGCGCGCCAGCGGCGTCCGGATCCAGGAACAATTAACATCCGCTTTGCGGCGGTTCGGAGTAGTCGTAATCGATCTGGGGATTTGCCCGACTCCAACTGTGGAAATGGCCGTCGTCCGCCATAAAGTTGACGCCGGAATCGTGATTACCGCCAGTCATAATCCTCTGCCTTGGAATGGTTTGAAATTTCTCGCCGCGGACGGACTTTTTCTCAGTCCGAACGAGATGGCGCAAATCAAGAATCTTAGGCAAAATATTCTCGGAAAATATAAAAATCAGAAATTTAGCATTGGTGATTTAGTGAAATATGAGCATGCCAACCGCGACCATATCGCCGACGTGCTTGGATTATCCTATATCGATGTTGAAGCCATTCGTAGTCATAAGTTTAAAGTGGCAGTCGATGCCGTCAATGGCGCCGGCTCAATTGTCATTCCGGATTTACTGCGTGAATTGGGTTGTGAAGTATTCGCCATTCATTGCGATCCCGGTCAACCCTTTCCGCATCCGCCGGAACCATTGCCGGAGAATCTGACAGACCTGATGCAGGCTGTAAAAGACCATCGTGCCGATCTGGGACTGGCAATCGACCCGGATGGCGACCGGCTGGCGATCGTTTCGGACGAAGGCTTACCGATTTCTGAGGAATACACGCTGGTGCTGGCGACCAAACTGGTTTTATCTCAGGCTAAAACCAAATCGCGATTCGTCGTCGCTAATCTTTCCACGACCCGCGCCCTGGAAGATATTGCCCGTGAATATGACGCCGCAGTCATTCGCACACCGATCGGCGAAATTAACGTGGCTCAGCGTATGCAGGCCGTCAATGCCCTGATCGGCGGCGAAGGCAACGGCGGTGTGATCCTGCCGGAAGCTCATCTGGGACGCGATTCATTAGTCGGGACGGTTCTGGTTTTGCAATTGCTGTCAAATGAGAAGCGCCCGCTGGCGGAAGTGATGCGAACTCTGCCGAGATATTATATGGCTAAGCGTAAAGCGCCGCGCGGTCAAGCCGATTTTAATGAAATTATACGTCGCCTGATCCCGTCATTTGAAGATGCCGAAATCAATACCGAAGATGGCTTAAAATTCAGCTGGGCTGACCGCTGGGTGCATATCCGCACTTCCAACACCGAACCGATTGTCAGGATTTACGCTGAAGCGCCTACCAGCCAGGCGGCTGATCAATTAGCCGATCGTTTTGTTTCAGCGGTGCAGAAATTTATTTAATCCAGATATAATAACTAATAATTAAGGGAATTATCATGAACTACACCTCGATAATTAGCCCCGCGGAAGCGCGTCTTTCAATCGCGGGCTTGATAGATCATACTTTGCTAAAACCGGAAGCTACGCCCGATGACATCGTCCGGCTTTGCGAGGAGGCGGTCGAGTATCAATTCGCGGCGGTCTGCGTCAATCCCGCTTTGGTTAAGTTGAGCGCCAGTTGTCTCTATAATTCCAAAGTAGCCTTGGCGACCGTGATCGGCTTTCCGCTGGGTGCAAACACCATGGAAATTAAAGCCGCGGAAGTGGTGCAGGCTATCGATCACGGAGCAACTGAGCTCGATATGGTGATCAATATTGGTCGCTTGAAGGCCAATGATCTCGAATTTGTCGAAGACGATATCCACGCCGTCGTGGATGCGGCTGACGGTAATCTGGTCAAGGTGATTATCGAAACGGCACTTCTGACTGACGAAGAGAAAAGAATCGCCTGCCAAATGGCGTTTAAAGCCGGTGCGCATTTTGTGAAGACTTCGACCGGTTTCAGCAAAGCCGGCGCGAAAACCGAAGACGTGCGCCTTATGCGCACCACGGTCGGCAACCAGATGGGCGTCAAGGCTTCCGGTGGTATTCGCACCTTCGCCGATGCCATACGGATGATTGAAGCCGGCGCGAATAGACTCGGCACCAGTGCCGGAGTGCAGATCGTGCAGGAAAGTAAAACAGCTTTGTAATATATCATATTGCTTTTTTTCCTGAACTGATTGTTATCTCCCATATTTCCCCCGGACCCGACAAAGACTAAATGGTGCGGATATTATCAGACAGTCAAGATTGCTACTTGACAAAAGACCGATTATTGATTAAAATGATAATGTTTTTGAACCGAAACGAGGAATTATATGAATAATAAACAAAAATTAATTACATAAATTCAAAGAGATTTCCTGATGTCAGAGTATTCCTCATGGAGTAGTAATTTGAAAAGCATTCATAAAATAATTAACGGCGATAGCCGCGCCATGAACCTGCTACCAAGCAAGTCTGTACATCTCGTAATAACTTCTCCTCCCTATTGGCAGTTAAAAGATTATGGCAGTGAAAAACAAATTGGCTTTCACGATAGTTATGAGAGTTACATTAACAATCTTAACTTAGTATGGGGCGAATGTTATAGAGTATTGTATCCCGGTTGTCGGCTTTGTATTAATATCGGTGATCAGTTTGCCCGGTCGGTTTACTACGGACGGTATAAAGTAATCCCCATCAGAACCGAGATAATTAAATTTTGCGAAACGGTGGGATTTGATTATATGGGCGCTATCATATGGCAAAAAGTAACCACGACCAACACCACCGGGGGAGCTACTATAATGGGAAGCTTCCCTTATCCACGCAATGGAATTTTAAAAATTGACTATGAATTTATTCTAATTTTCAAAAAACAAGGCAGTCCGCCCAAACCGACCTTAGAACAGAAGAAATTCTCGGTATTGACCAAACAGGAGTGGAATAGTTATTTTTCCGGTCATTGGAATTTCACAGGAGTAAAACAAGACAAACACCTGGCGATGTTTCCGGA
>JALOAB010000109.1 GCA_023229045.1 Fidelibacterota bacterium | reverse complement strand
TCGAGCCGGTGCTGGCCATGATTCCCGATGCCGATAAGGTTGGCCAGATCAGGATGATGAACGACTACATTCAAAAACGGTTCAATTATCCGGCAAAGGGGCTCTGGTTGACCGAGCGGGTCTGGGAGCCACATCTCGCCAAACCAATTGCCGAAGCCGGGATCAAGTACATCACCGTTGATGATTATCACTTTCTAAGCAATGGCAAGCAGGAAAGCGAACTCACCGGTCATTTTCTGACGGAAGAGCAGGGGAAGACGCTTGGTATTTTTCCGATCAGTCAACGTCTGCGCTACACGATTCCTTTTCAGGAGCCACAGGCAACCATCGATCATCTGGCAAAATTTGCCACCGAAGACGGTCAAACCGTCGTCGTTATGGCGGACGATGGCGAGAAATTCGGAGTCTGGCCGGGCACTCATGAGCAGGTTTTTACCAAAGGCTGGTTGCGGAGTTTTTTCACAGCTTTACGTAAGAACAGCGAATGGCTAAAAACCCTGACTTTCGCCGAATGGTATGAAAAACATCCGCCTAAAGGTCGCATTTACCTGCCGACTGCCTCCTATTTCGAAATGAGCGAATGGTCTTTGCCCTGGGCGGCCGGTGAGAAATTCGCCGACCTGGTCCACGAATTCGAACATAAAAATCGCATCGAAGAAGCCCGTCCATTCATCAAGGGCGGCATCTGGCGCAATTTCCTTTTCAAGTACGACGAGAGTAACTGGATGCAGAAGAAAATGCTGAATCTCTCGGAGCGAATAAACCGGGTTAATGTCAAAGAATTGACTGACAGTCAGCGCCGCGAACTCGAACAGGTGCGTCTGCACCTCTGGCGCGGCACCTGCAACTGCGCCTACTGGCATGGCATTTTTGGCGGTCTGTACCTGCCACACCTGCGTCATGCGATTTACTCCGAACTCCTGACCGGTGAACGCTTGCTGAATAAAATTCTGGGGGAGAAAGGTTTCCGGGCGGAAGTTTTTGATTTTGACGCCGATGGCGAAGACGAGATTGTCGTCGATTGGGGCAATTTGCATACCATCATCGCACCGCATCGTGGAGGAATGATAACAGAACTATCCATGATGGATAAGGCTTTTAATCTACTAAATGGCATTCAGCGTTATCGGGAATCATATCACCGCAAAGTGGTCCTGGCTGACAGCGGAGAAAATTCCAATACCAGCGGCAGTATCCACGACCTGGTGCTTTCCAAAGAAAAAGGGCTTGAAAAATATCTCAAATACGATAAATATCCACGCAAGACCTTAGTTGATCATATCATCCATCTGGCTATCTCGCTGGAAAAATTCCGTGACGGCGAATATTTTGAGGACAGTGACTTTATTATGGGTCGCTATCACGCCGAGCTCGATGAAAAATCGCGTACGCTAACGCTTAACCGGCAAGGCTGGATTAACTGGCAAAAGTTCGAAATAAAAAAGACAATTGTATTTGAAAAATCATCTTTGAAAATCACTTACACTTTGACTAACGCCAACGCCCGCGAAAATGTTTTTCGCTTTGGGCCGGAGTTTAATTTCGCGCTACTTGGCGGCGATTCGCCGGACCGCTATTACATCGCAGAAGGTGAAAAGACCGCCAAGCCGGCGCTGAACTCGACGGGTGTTTTAGCCGGAATCAAGGCTCTGGGCGTCGTCAATGAATGGGACAAATTCAAAGCCGAAGTGATTGCGTCGCAAGCCCTCGAATTCTGGCGCTTTGCGGTGGAAACCGTTTCGCTATCCGAGGCCGGATTCGAGCGGATTTACCAAAGTTCGGTGATTATCCCGTGGTTCGACGTTAGATTGAAAGCAGGGGAGACGGTCACATATAATATCGATTTAGTGATGTCCAGTCTATAGACGAGTAGCCAAATATTTCTAATAATAAAACGGGGCTGAAGATTCAGCCCCGTTTTATTTGGATATAACCTATTAATCGAAGCCCGATAATTCACCGGACTACTTGATTATGAAGAAAAATATTATTCAATCACTTCAAGTATAGGCAACACATTTCCAACCACTTTTTGATGTTTAAAATCGTCAGAAAATATTTACCTAGAGAAAAGCGACAACGCCAACCTCAAATCTAATCCTGGACGTCTTTCGATTGGCATCACTGATTCCGGTTGTAAAATCCCATCCCAGATCCAGAAATACCTTTGGATTAAGTTTGATCAGATATCCTGTTTCGAGGAGTAGGGTATTACGCGGCGGGATACTATTCCATTTTTTATACACAAATGACGATCCAAGATAGAAGTGGCGATAGTAATACTTTGCTCCCAGACCGCATCCGAGGTCGCAATCTGGATCACTGTCCCAATTTTTAGGATAAAAATAAATAACAGTATAGCCTGTGATCTGCAGAGAGAAATTATCCAGGATAAAAAAGCCACATTCCGGCAAGATACTAAAGGTGGATTTGTTCGGCTCGTTATCCCAATAATCATGTTCATAGGAAACCGAGCCGCCGAGACGAACATCCCCACTCTTAAATTGAGCAATGAGGGTTGTGCTAGAGATAAAGAGGAATATCAGTATTTTTTTGATTGGCATAATTACTCCTCAATGAACAACGTAGATAAAGTGAATTTTTTAACGCCGATACCCCATGAACCATCTAAACGCCTGAAGGAAAACCAGACAATCAATAAATCATTTCTGGCAACACCACAACTGCGATATACACGATCGCAGGGCCCGAAAAAGGTAGCTCTGTGATCCAGAATCGGTTCGGGATAGAATGTCCATTTCTTGAGATCCCGGCTCATGGCGATATATAAATCGGTATTCGGATGCGGTCCGCAAACAAGCAAATAGAAAATATTTCCGCCACTAAAGATATCGATGTGCCACGGTTTAAGATTTGGTGGAAGTGTGTAATCAATAGTATGTATATCATTAGGATGCCATTCTATTCCATCTTCACTTTTCAAATACTGGACAGGTTTATTTGGAGCTGAAGAGTTGACGAAAAATAGCAAAAAATCCGACCCGGTCATGATACAGGCAGGTGAAAGAATAAATGGATCAGCATTTTTCAGATCGTAATGAATCAGCGCGGCACGCTTCCATTTTAGGCCATTATTGGAAGTCATTATGACGACATTTTGGGAATCCGGTCGCATGGTTTCCAAATAATAAAGGTGAAATAATTCCTTCTCTTGATTATAAATCAGGTCCGGATCATCATTATAACCATTAGCAGGAAATGTTACAAGAGGATTTATCCCTGGTTTTTCCTCATAAAAATCGACTCCATTATTACTGACAACTATGCAAGGATTTTCACATTTGCTTTGTCCGAATGGATAAGGAGTAAAACTCATATAATAATAATGCCCTCTATATCCTTCTTCGAAGTAGACAACATCCGGGTGTATCGGTTGACAGGAACCCTCGTAGGTTGAGATATGTAGAGTTTTTTGGGTCGGTATTTTATCCAGATCTGAATAGACATCTTGAATGCCAATAATTCCTTTTTCACAGGAGTTAAATATTAAGATTAAAAATAACGTGATAAAAAAAATTATCGGGATTACTAGCCTATTCATAAGGGCATATTCTTTTCTGCGAATAAGTAAGCTTATAGTAGAAATGTCAGAGTAATGAATTATTTCAAGCGACTGGGGCGATTATTATTATGACAAATTGATGTAATTACTGCTTTAGGTTGAAATGCAATTTGGATTCTTGTCCGGATTTGTTTTCGGAAGCAAAGAAAGCGGCGTCAATCGCTCCGAGCGGGCGGATCAGCAGTCCCTTGGTTGTCCCATCGAGTAAACGTTGCATAACTGGTCTTGAAATCGTGATGAAAATTTTACCGCCGGATGTGACAGTTAGTTCAGCATCATAAATCATCTGAGTATTGAAAACTGCGGCATATGTTTTTCCCTGCGTGAAATTGTCATAGGTAACTTTTTCCTGATCCCACTCCGGGTCGCCGCCCAAGATTTCAATCACCCGAATTTTACCCAATTCCATCCCGAAATCCGCGCCGTAGACCTCGCTATAATTGCCCCCTTTAGCCAGCGCCAGCGTCGTGAGTTCCAGCAAACCAGCCTGATCGACTTTGCGGCCTTTGAATTTTCTTAAATCCCATCTTAAAATCGCCCATTGATTGCCGGAAACTGATAATCCATTGGCATCGCCATTAAGCGTCTTGATCCGCCAGTCATTGAAATTTATATCCGGAAAATCCGGATTTATCAGACAATCGTGAGCTACACTCAAATGATACGAAAAAGTGTTCGCATCCGGGATCGGCGGGTGATAGGGAACCGCCTCACCTTTATCGGGCCCGGCTGTTTTAACATTTACCATATCAGCGCGATAATAATCAATATCGACGTAATATTTGTCCCATCCCAGATCAGTCGCGTCCAACTGCACATATAATGTATCGCCGGGTCTGACGTCCAGATTTTTAGTAGTGTAACTTATGACGTGCCAATTGGATGTATCGGGAATATCGAATTCCATCAGGTGTTCATGAAAATTAGTCGTGCGCTGGGTGTTTATCATAAAGTTCAGACGCCGTGGCGCCGCACTTAGGCGCACTTTGGCTTCCACCCGCAGTTCGTAAGCGGTTTCCTTCAATTTATTTAGATCGACAGAACCTGAAATATCGCGCTTGATGATCGCCCACCATACATTATGTTGATCTTTGGTAGCGTCAATCCGAATGCGGGCAAAGCCCTCCATCTGCACCAGGTCCATGCTCACATTGCCGTCGCCGGTAAAGAAAAACCAGCCCTCGATTTTATCTTTATTGAAATCGTCAAAAAACTGGGCTCGGCTGATTCCTGCGATTAGAAGTAATACCAGGCATAATCGGAACTTTTTAGGATTGATCGGCATCAGCGAGTTTTCTTTCATTTTCTATCTTAAAAATCAGGATAATATAGGAAAAATTCGTCCTTTCGCCACGATTATGTATTGTCCCCGATAATAGGAAATGGAATCGTCCTTAAACGAAAAATCCAAAATAGCCTATCAACATCCCGAAAATTAACATAAAGAGCCCCCAAAGCCGGTTGTCTTTAATCAATCCTTTCATAAAGAAAAGAGATTTGGGAATGATTACAACGCTCACTCCGCCAACCAGCATGATCCAGGAAATGATCGTGATTATGACCCGCCAGTTGCCAACCCAGATGTTATGATAGGTGACTAAAATCATTCCCAATATAATTGCGACACAGCCGGACACGAATGTCAAAGCCGGCGATTTTTCGAATTCGATGACGAAATCACTCATCTTAAACGTGCCGATCAGGACTGCAATTCCGGATGAGATATAAATGACGGCTAAAATTTTCGCGATTAACATGGATAGTTCCATAATAAATACTCCTCTCTATAGTTAGTCAATAATCCTCAACTTCTACTATTTATAATAATGCTGAATTTTACAGAGTTATGGATAAGCGATAGCCCTACCAGAGCTCAAAATGCTCTTCTTCTGTTTTTCAAAAATCCTTTTCGATCCCGACTCCGTCGGGATAATAGTCAAATAGTCAAATGCCCGCAGGGCATCCCGATAGCGAAGTTGAACGAAGTGAAATCCCGTACTTCTGTCGGGGCATATCGGGATAGTCTAATCCCTTACCAAACGCACTGAAAAACCGTCTTGCTTACTGCTATTGCTCCTGAGGACGTAGGCATAGTAGTAGCTCAATAGCCGGTACCATGCGTAGTTACTACTGCTCTCCGTGGACGACCAGAAGTAGGCGTTGAGTCCCAGATCGTAGAAGTTACCATCGTAGTAGCGAGAGCCGCCGGGCAACGCGGCAAAGCCACTTTCGTTGGTGGCCCCGGTGTTGGGACTGTTCCAGTAAGTTGTTCCGGTTGCTTTCATTTTACCACCGGCAACGCTTGCACCACCCAAATAATCAACCAATGTCTGCCATTCGGCATCGGTCGGTACGTGCCAACCGGAAGGAGCAATATTATGGCTGTCAGTTATCGCATACCAATTATATAGATATCCATAGGTATCGGATTCATTGCTCGCATCATTGTTATATGCACAATAAGCACCGGTTGAAAGACCGGACCAGGCACTATTATTAGTTTCTAACGGGATCGCAGTACCATCGCGATAGTGGGTTACCTTAAGGTTTTCTGTCGTCCACCACTGATTACCAATTTTAACGATCGGATAAACATTTCCGTCAATATCGGCACAAGCATTAAAATTTATACTATCAATTTGAGGGACAGCAAATCTAACAATATTTCCATCAGATTGATAAATCATCATACCTTTTGATTGTCCAAATGCCATTTGCGCTGTCAAAACCATAATCAATAGTAAATAACTTTTTATCTTTTTACCGTACACTTCTGTCCCCTTCTATTTTACCAATAACATTTTAATTATCTTTGTATTAATACCCGACGCAAACTTACAGAAATAAATCCCGTTGGACAGTTGAGAACCATCGAATTTTAATTCGTACCGACCGGGTTGCTGGTTTGTATTTAACAGAATATCCACCTCTTTTCCCTGCATATCATAGATTGTAATTTTGGTAAGACCCGGCTCGGCGATTTCATAGGAAAGGGTGGTTGCGGGATTGAATGGGTTGGGATAATTGTTGTGAATTCGAAATACCGCAGGAATTGTGGATTCTGCGCAGGTTACTGAAATTTCCGGACTGTACTCATGACTCCCGTCATAATCGATCTGTTTCAGGCGGTATCTCAGATTTCCATACTTTGATACTTTCTTATCGAGAAAGGTATAGGAGCTGAGTTTCGTACAACTGCACTTGCCTTCCCGAAAGCCAATCTTTTCCCATTCGGAATCAGCGTGGATTCTCTCGATCTCAAAGCCGTAGTTGTTGACTTCCGAGGCCGTTTCCCAGCTCAGCCGGACATCATCACCGCTCTGGATTGCCCTGAAATCCTGCAGTTCGACCGGCAGTGATACATCCCCGAGCGCTTCCGAATCAAAAGTGATCTTTAAAATATCATCCAGGTTTTCCGAATCAGTGCCACCGATCGTCATCTCAAAATTGATGACCGTTCCTTCGGCATTGAAGGTGATTTTAGAAATATCATCCAGCAAACCATGCTTGGTGGTTGAGGTCAACTGGACATTGATGTAATCCTGGCAGAAGACATTGGTTGAGATAACCATCAGAATTACAATAATTCGTTTCATATTCGTATTATCCTATATCATTTGTTATACGCTGAGGGGCAAATATAATTTGCGTTTGTGAATTTTAAAAATAAAAAACCAAAAGATTGAAAATACTAAGCAGATTTTAAGAAAGTGTTGACCTATAAGTCAGTATGTTATTGCTTTCTTTGTAATGGCTTAATTTTTTCTTGATGAGATATTCTTCAAAAACGCCTTGTTGCAACTCTTTTATCAAAGGAATATAGGTCAATTTGGATTTTTAGATTTATGCCTGTATAATAAATCCGTTGTGTGAAATAAAAATCTGAAAAAAAGCATGTGCATTAACCTAAAAATCCTTAAATTATTGTGTGACAAATACTTAAATATTAAGGAGATAGATCAATGCACAATCTTAAATCAAACTTC
>JALOAB010000108.1 GCA_023229045.1 Fidelibacterota bacterium | reverse complement strand
TGGTGGTTTGCATAGAGTTTATTAATTCTGAACTTGTTGCCAGTGCGCATCGGCATGGGCTTGAGATAATAGTTTATACGGTCAACTATCCTGACGACATACAACGCATGCTGGAGCTTGGAGTAGACGGAATTGTGACCAACTATCCGGATCTGGCGCGGAAAATTATTGAAGAGGGGGGAATCAAATGAGTGCTCTTGGTAATATTTTATGGATTTTTCTGGGGGGCGGTCTGTTTATTTTTCTGTTTTATTTAATTGGCGGAGTCGTGCTGTGCCTGACAATAATCGGAATTCCCTTCGGTATGCAATGTATCAAGCTCTCGGTGCTGGGACTGATGCCGTTTGGACAGAAGATTGTCTTTAAGGAATCGGAACCGGGATGCCTGTCCACCCTGATGAATATTATCTGGATTCTTTTCGGCGGATTGGAACTGGCGTTGACGCATTTGATTTTTGCGGTACTATGCGCTATCACCATCATCGGAATTCCTTTTGCCAGACAGCATGTCAAATTACTCTCCCTGGCTTTAACGCCGTTCGGCCGCGAGGTTCGGCAAATTAAGTTGGATTGATTAACCTGTTGCTCCGAAGCCGCACAAAAAGTATCGCCATACACCTACGAGGTTTTGTGGAGAGAAATAGATTTTTTATATTAATCCGGTTATGATAATAAATCTAATCTTTAACAATTATGGCAGGCGCGAAAATGGCTAATTCCAAACCGAAAAAAATCTTCGTATTGGATACGAACGTTATTCTACATGACAGTTCCTGTATTTACAATTTTCAGGAGCATGATATTGTTCTGCCAATCACAGTGTTGGAAGAGCTCGACCAGTTCAAGATCGGCAATCAGACCATTAATTTCCAGGCGCGTGAATTCGTCCGCACTCTCGATTCGCTGAGCGGAGCAAAACTGTTCGACGGCGGAGTTAAGATCGGACCGCGACAGGGGAAAATCTCAATCCGCCTCGATCGGGATTTTCATCCCGACCTGGCGCTGAATTTTGCCAAAAACCTTCCCGATCATCACATTCTTAATATTGCCTATCACCTGGCTATGGAAACTAAAGACCGGCAAGTTATCCTGGTTTCCAAGGATGTCAATTTACGCATGAAAGCCAAGGCGGTTCGCCTGCAGACTGAGGATTACTTTACCGATCATGTCAAGAATATTTCTGAATTGTATGCCGGACGACGCTTAATAGTAAATGTACCAACCAAATTTCTCGACCAATTTTTCACTCCGCCTTATGACAACGACATCGGCGAGCTGAACCTCGCTGAAATGCTCAAGCCCTGGGAATATCTGATCCTGCGCAATGAGAGGGTTTCGGTCCTGGCGGTTTATAATCCCCACACCCGGAAAGTCCACCGGGTAGATAAGGTCACCGGCTATGGTATCACTCCCCGTAATGCCGAACAGATATTTGCTCTCGACGCCCTGATGAACCCGGATATAAAATTGGTCAGTTTAAGCGGCAAAGCCGGCACCGGCAAAACGCTTCTGGCATTAGCCGCCGCCCTGGAAGTTCGTAAGAATTACAACCAGGTCTTCATGGCGCGCCCGGTCGTTCCACTGAGCAATAAGGATATCGGCTTCCTGCCGGGTGATATCGAGTCCAAGCTCGATCCCTATATGCAACCGCTTTTCGATAATCTTGGTGTAATTCGTAATCAGTACCCGGAATCGAGCCCAAAATACAAACGTATCAGCGAATTGCTCGAGGAGGATAAATTAGTCATTGCGCCTCTAACCTACATCCGCGGACGCAGTCTGGTAAAAGTCTTTTTTATTGTAGATGAAGCCCAAAATCTGACGCCGCATGAGATCAAGACTATCATTACCCGCGCCGGAGATGGTACCAAGATGGTTTTCACCGGCGATATTTTCCAGATCGACCACCCGTACTTAGACATCCATTCCAACGGACTTTGTTACCTGATCGATAAGATGAAAGGTCAGAACATTTACGCCCACATTAACCTGGAAAAAGGCGAACGGAGCGAGCTGGCCGAATTAGCCAGCAACCTGCTTTAAGTTTTTCCAATAAAAGATCGAAAACCGGCGGGTGAGCCATGACTAAGTTGGGTTTGATTACGATCTGTCCTGAGATTGGTTTTGACGGACCAAGCCGGTCAACAGATTCTGCGATCTAAGCGCCGATAACGTCAGGATTATAATCCGAACAAGCGGAAATAATGACTTTGTAAGGTTTAATATTCATCCCCGGTTTTTTGTTTCGTGAAGAATATAAATATTTTTATCTTGGTTGGAAATGATGGATTTTAGCAAAGATCAATATATTTTTTGTACACCAGGCGCATCAAATATTCCGAAAAATTCCCCGTCCTGATTTGGGACTTAAACTATCAATAGTTACGATCAGATCAGCATTCATCGATGAGAAGCGGTCTGCTAGATCGCGCTTACAGACTTACATTTTTGTATGTTGGGCGAGTTGTCAACTCGCCCAACGGCTTATTTTACCATCAGGCACTTTTGGACTGAAGAATAACTCCCGGCCTGAATGCGAATCAGATAAATTCCCGAAGTCAGGGCCTGTGGTTTCCATTCAATCTGGTAAGTCCCGGCGGGTTGATGATCATTGATCAGCACGGCCACCGGCCGGCCGGTAAGGTCGTAGATCGTGATATTGACGAATTCCGGTTCGGGTATCAGATATGTAATCGTGGTTCTGGGATTGAACGGATTCGGATAAGCCGGCCGCAAGCCAAACACAAGCGGAACCCACCCCTCCTCAATCTCAACCTTGACCTCAACCTCTTTATGGTACGTTACCTTGCCGCCGTAATCCACATCGGCAAGGCGATAAAGATAGGTTGCGCCCGGCTGAACGGCGTTGTCGGTGTAGGCATACTCGTGTGCTTCCGAAGTACTGCCGTGTCCGGCGAGGGCATCCGCAGTGACATAGGAAGCTATCTGTAACCAATCGGAGGGCGAATCATGATTCGCCCCTACGGTCTTGCGCTCGATGATGAAGCCGAGATTTTCCGTCTCGGACTCGGTAATCCAATTTAGCATTACCCCGTTACTCCAACACTCCGCAGAAAAAGAGGTCAATTCCACCGGCAGGGAATTATCGTTGTTATTTTTAAATATGTAACAAGCGCCCGAATTATCGAAAAAATTTTCACCAGCCAGATCATAATCATGAGTTCTCGCTCCGATAAAGATATAATTACCAGAAATTCCTAAACTATATCCAAAAGAGTCACCGGCCTGCCTATCTGAAGCAACTACTTTTTGTGACTGAGACCAGGTGCCGGAACTGTTTTGAAAAATATAGGCTGATCCGGCATAGTTGAGTGTATTAGCACCATCAGCATCTTCATCCTCCTGATCGGTGCCAACGACAACATAATTGCCGGAAATACCAACCGATATTCCGAAACCATCTGATACGGCTCTGTCCGAGGCGACGATTTTTTGCACCTGGGTCCAGGTTCCGGCATTGTTTTGAAAAATATAGGCGGAACCAGCCTCCTGTAAATAATTAGATGTCCCATCCGTATCATAACAATCAAATCTGGCGCCTATGACTGCATAGCTACCAGAAATATCAACTGAGATTCCAAATAGGCTCCATTGTTGGCGATCTGAAGCAACGATTTTTTGCACCTGTGACCAGGTACCACTGTTATTCTGAAAAACATAGGCGGAACCGGCGTTGACTTTTGAATTCCCGGATGCATCATGATCTTCCATATAAGCACCAATAATGGCATTATCTCCCTCAATCGCCACGGAGTAGCCAAAATATTCTCCAGGGGTTTGGTCAGAGGCAAAAATATTATGCAACTGAGCCCAGGTCCCCGATGTGTTTTTAAGAATAAATGCCTTCTCCTTATAGCTTCCGACAACGGCGTAATCACCATCAATCGCCACCGATAATCCCCATTTTACACTACTTGTCAAGGTTCCATCATTGGGATTAATCTTCACCGCCTGTGTCCAGGTTCCGGCATTGTTATAATAAATGTAAACGGCTCCATATTGAGTCCAACCGGAATAGGTTTCCATAGGAGCTCCAATGATCGCATAGTCGCCGCTTATTCCAACTGAATAACCGAATTGTCCTGTATTAGTAAAAAAAGAGGTGAAGATTTCCTGAGTTTGCGTCCAACTGCCATCTATCAATTTGTACATATAAACAGCACCGTAACCATTATTATACAATGGTTCTCCGACGATTGCATAGTCACCGTCAATCGCTACTGAATGGCCAAACCACATGTATTGGCTTGCACGATATGACGCCACAATCTTACTTTCCTGCGTCCAGTCCTGGGCAAATATTTTACCTGTTAATAGAAAAATTATTGCGATTATGAATATTTTTTTCACCATTTCCTCCATGGTCTTATTATTCATTTACATAAAAAATTAAGAAAATTCATCCCTTGCGGGTATTGTTAAAAAACAAAATGCTCGTATATCATTTCCAACCATTTTTAAGAATAACGCCGGAATAACAGAAGCCCGGTGGCAACATTACTGCGCATATCAAAAGCAATATTTTGGCTGGCAGTGGAATGATTCTGGATATTTAATCAGGCAAAGAACCTATTATCCATAATATTAGAAATAACGGGCAAATATAATATTAAAAATACATCCAGTCAATACTTGCACCCAAAGCCCTAAATTTGACACAAATTAAAACGGATAAGCCAATTTCAATCTGAAGACCAACAGCATCTTTTCATCCTCATCCTCAACCTCAACTTTGACCTCTTTATGCTGTTGACAGGATAATTTATCAAAGGCATTATCGTCAAACTTTTGAATCCAGAAATATTCGGATCATTCTTTTAGAAGAATATTCATATTTTTGATTTATTTTATAAATTTCAATCATGTAAAAAAAAGGAAAGTAATGTCTATGAAAAGCGAAAATTCCCCGGTTATCCTGCGTTACCTGCTTATCCTGTTAATCCAGGCGACTATCGTCACAGCAGCTAAAACCGAACCGACGAAATTGGAGGGCGATTACCTGATCAGTCTGATCGGAAAAAAGATTGATTACCCGGAAATAAAAACACTTCTCAAAGACCGGACTTACAAATTCAAAAAAGTTAAAGATACGGGAATATATCAGTCGCTTAATATGGGTATTGATCTCCAGTTTCGGCGTAATGGTGTACTGTCCTCGGTGACATTGTACAATCAGGATGAGAACCGCCAACCCTTTACCGGCAATCTGCCAGGCAATAATACTTTTCAACATATTTTATATCAGGGCAAATTTGAATGGCGACCGATCAGTGAGTTTCCCTGGAAACCAGAATATGAAGAAATCCGTGCCAACTACAAAGATGTCCACCTGGTTATTAAATGTAACCGGGATCAGACCATTAGGTACCTCAGAATTGAAATGCAGGCGCAGAATTACAATAAAATGCGGGCGCCGGGCGAGACGGCTCCGGAATGGGAAGAGCAAGCCTATCCATCAGATCATTATCAGGGCGATTTCTTTTGCGAATTAATCGGAAAATCAGTTGCCGATCCTGTTATCAAAGCATTTCTGTCCGACAAGAGTTTTAATTTCATTTATCGGAAATACAACAATTCATACCTGTCTCCGGATCACGGGATCCTGATATACCTGAAAGATGATAGTACAATCAGCACCATTTATCTAAGGAATGATTATGAATATGGAGCGCTTTACAAAGGATTACTACCGGGCAATACGACTTTCAAGAGTATTCTGAAAACGAAGGGTTTCTTATGGTTTGAAGAAGGTAAAAGCCGGAGAACCCTGTATCAGAATTGTCGCGTTACGGTCAACCTTTATGATAACGGTCAGGTAATCAGCGTCGGGATTGACGGGTATATCCAGGAATTACAAAAATTTTTGGCGGAAGAAGAAATATTATCAAAAATCGTTTATGAAGGAGACACCTGGATTGACCTGATGGGCAGAAATATTGATGACCCCAAAGTCCAGAGACTTATCAAGAACCCGGAGTATAAATTCAAACAACTAAGAATGGGCGCCTGGGGCTCTGAGACAAAAGGAATCACCCTGTATGCCACCAAAAAGAATTATATCGGTTCTATTACTCTCTATAATGCCTATTCAGGACACGTACCCTACACCGGCTTACTGCCCGGAGGACTGACCTTTGCAAATATTTTTAATCATGTTCAAATCCAGTTTCAAAAGAGCGGTAACAGTCACAAAGCAAGGTATCAAGATTACGGCCTTTTGGTCTGGTCGGATGACGGGAAAGTGCCGGCATACCTGACGATCGAATCTGATTACCCGAAAACATATGCGAAAAATTTTGACGGTCAGTTTACCGGTGAAAATATCTATGACGAACAGATTATAGCAGAGAATACAAACAGCGGTTCTTCCGTTAAGGAAATCCATAAGGTAACGGATGCACTCATCGCGCAATTTCGGTCAGATGGCTGGAATTATATTAATAAGCACAGTGTCCGCCAAGTCGGTGGTGGTGACCATTACAGTACCAAATGTGACTGGATGATGCTCTCGGGTTCACGCTACCACTTTATCATCATCTATACCAGTGAGGGAGTAAAAAACAGCAAAATTTTTCTTAAAGCTTATACCGGCGAGACACTTCATTTGACACCCACGTTAAGTTATAATTTGGGAGATTTCACGGTCGAGGGAGTGACTGGCGCGACGGTCAATCAGGGCAATGTTACAATTGATGTCACACTATTCTTTTCTGACCAGCACCAAAGCAAACAGGTTTATAAAGACCTTGATGTCCTGATTTTCCGTATGGGCAAATAAAAGTTGCTCTACTTCACGAAGACCACCTTCTGCATGGAGGTACGATGGCCGGATTGCAGGCGGATGATGTAGAATCCCGCACTCAGATTCTCCGGTTGCCAGGTTACCGGGTAAGTGACTTTAAGAGCATAAGTGCTTATAAGAGTTTCTTCCAATTGTCCACGCAGGTTGAAAACCTTCAGACTGGCCCGACCATCATCCGTCAGCGCGTAGTTTAGCGTCACGTTCGGATTGAAGGGATTCGGGTACGCCGGCTTGAGTCCAAACACCAGCGGAATTTTCGCATCCTCAGCCTCGACCTTAACCTCGACCTTAACCTCGACCTCTTTATGCCAGGTGACTTTGTTAAGTTAGCGTATCGGGATTCACGCAGTGTATTATCTTGCCGGTTTCTTTTTCCAGGCCGGCTTGCCAGCCCATCTTTTATGAGAGGGAATGAATCGCGGTTTGGGCGATGATTGGTCCTTTCCTGATGGTGCTATCGCACCAGTAACCCGAAGATTCGTCAGAAAAGGATGATCTTTAATAACCGGAATGGGAGCCGGCAATATTTTTTCGATCCTCTTTAAATTACCTTTTTCGTCCGGCGTACAGAAGGAAATCGCCCGACCAGTCGCACCGGCCCGACCTGTTCGGCCGATGCGATGCACATAAGTATCCGGAATATCGGGAATATCGAAGTTCATGACACAGGACAGTTCGTCGATGTCCAAACCGCGCGAGGCAATATCGGAAGCCACCAGAACCCGAACGGCTCGCTTTTTAAAACCCG
>JALOAB010000107.1 GCA_023229045.1 Fidelibacterota bacterium | reverse complement strand
TTCGCATAACCATTGCATGCACCTAACAGCGAAAGCTGTTCGATGAATTTCAGATTTTGGTGTTTTTTGAAAGATATATTGAAAAAGGAAAAGATTGGCGGTGTCACTTTTCGCTGTAGGTGATGCTGACCGTTATATGGTAAAATACTTTGAATAAGCAAAAAGATATACACCTAATTTTTGAACTAGAGACTTCGTCCAATCTAATTATAGTTGGTCTAAAAGAGATGCAAAACATTGGTGCTGATAATACTTTTTATCATCTACCGCAACAGTTATTATCAAGCGGAATTGAACGGTTAATGAAGTGCTATATTTGTTTAGCTTATTTTAAAATAAATCAAAAATATCCAAACTATAAATTTCTTAAAGATTGTGGCGGAGAAAATGGACATGATCTAATTGCGTTAAAATCAAAAATTATCAATGGATATTTTGATTATAAAAGTACAGCATTAGAAGCTGATAAGGAATATATTTTAGATGATAACGAATTAAATCAATTGTTATCTATTTTATCTGAATTTGGAAAATATGCAAGATATCATAATCTGGATATAATAACATCAAAAGAAAAACAAAGTGCTGACATAGAAGAATTATGGGAGAATTTTCAAAATGACATAGTAAAAAAGCACCCAGACTTAGATGCGAAGTTTTCTTCATTAGAATTCATGGATGAAGCAAATGATACTCTAAATCAGTTGATTGTTGGTTTAATTGAAAGGTTTGTAAGAGCATTAAGTCGCCAGTTTACAATTGGCTTTTTAGGTGAAAAAGCAAAACAATATTCATCCATATTTTATGACTTTTTAATGCTCCAAGATCATCAAATTGGGACAACTGATTATCGTAGAAAATCAAAAGGTATTTGTAACGATATAAAGCATAAAAAATCATATTTCGGGAAAATTATTAGAATTCTAAATCCACATTATAAATACAAAAAAATAACAAAAAATGATTATGTCGGTGAATGGCCTTTTTATAAAGATAGTATTGTTCTTGAATGTAGAGAAAAACATTGGTGTTTAGCTGATATTGGTTGCCGTTATTATGCATTAAATGGACCTGCAAAAGGAAGATATAAAATTCCCGGAGTAGGTGAAGGTGGAATGGCAATTCTTGGAAAAACAGTAGGACCATTCATTGATATTTGTCTTAATTTATAAAAACCATATAACCATTGGCTTGAGACAACGCGATGGGCTGTTGCATGATTTCGAGATTTTCGACTTTGAAGAAGATTTTTGAGATTCAAATGTTTATCGCTTCGATACATCGCGTGCCTCAGCCTTGACCGTTAGACCTATAAAAAAAAGGAGGAATATTATAGATAACATTGAATGGTTTTTTAAAAATCCAAGAATAGTTCCTCAAAAAGATGGATTACATAGTCAACTTTATCTTCTTCGTAGGGATATTGATACTTGTTTTGGTACAGATCCCAATACGGGATTTCTGTTCGACCCAATAGATAAAATAACTCACAAAGAAATTAACTGTAAAGCAATATGGCCTGGTGCAATGTGTATTCTTGCCGGAGTTGACTTACTTAGTAAATTTCTTTATGGTAGTGATAAATCATCAGGTAAAAGTAAAGATAGTGTAAAATGGCGTTTTGAGAACTACATAATAAAATATTTTGGGATAGATCAATATAAGGCACATATACTATTTCAACTTAGGAATTCTCTACTACATTCGTTTGGTTTGTATTCGGAAGAGATAATAAAAGGGAAATTAGTTACCTATAATTTTTTATTAGATCGAAGTCGGACATGTTTTATTAAACATTTAAAAAATGATTACTATCAAATTGATGTACAAATATTACGTGAGAAATTTAATTTATCAATAGAAAAATATGAAAGAGACATAAAAAATAACTTAAGTAAAGATTTTTATATGCTTATTCATAATTTTAACATTATGTATCCTAAACATGCTAAACCTATGCTTTGTAATTAATATAGAGGTACAGAAATGAAAATAGCAAAAAATACGACTATATTTAGGGTGTTGTTTATTTCCACTATCATAATTAGAATTTGTACATCACAGACCGAGGTGAGTGGTAATATAACCGAAAATACAAATTGGACAGTTATTAATAGTCCTTATCTTGTAGTAGGTAAGGTTCAATTATTTCCAGGTGCCAAATTAACGATTGATCCAGGTGTTATTGTCAAATTTAATGAAGGACAATCTATTGTTATTGGCGGAGAACTTGTTTGTTCGGGTACAGTAGATGACAGTATTATTTTTACGGCAAATTGTTCATCACCTTATCCAGGTTATTGGGGAGGTATTCAGTTCATCGATTCAAGTAGAGACGCAATTTTCGATAAAAATGGCGCTTATGTCAGTGGTAGTATACTTAAATATTGCGTTATTGAATATGGTTCTAATAGTATTAACTGTGTGTATTCTTCACCATTTATTTGTAATAGTACATTACAGAATAATTCTCGATCGTTAATTCTTGTTTATAATAATTCGGTAATCACTTTTAATACTATTAAAAATAATACTCATACTGGAAACGGCACCGGTTTTTATTTATTAAATAGTGATCCTAGAATAGAAAACAACTCAATAAAATATAACTATGCACAAGGTTCAGGGGGAGCATTTTATCTTGAACAAAGTTCTCCAATAATAAATAACAATAATATTTACAATAACCAATCCTCTATTGGAGGAGGCTTTTTTATAAATTCCGGATCTCCTATTATTAGAAATAACAATATTGAGGAGAATTTGTCTGGCGCAGGGTCTTTCACTTTTATAGAATATGGCAGTACGCCATTAATAGAAAATAATATTATAAAAAATAACCATTCTTCATATGGTAGTAGTGTAGAAATAGTATCTGGTTCTCCAGTAATTATTTACAATAATATTGAAATTGCTGATAAGTATTTTATTGAAGTATACAGGGGTAATGAAAATATTAACGCATTAAATAATTATTGGGGTTACATAAATGCTGATTCTATATCAAATCATATATATGATTATTATGATGATATAACCTTAAGTCAAATATTATTTATTCCATTTTTAACAGAGCAATATGTCAAAACTATTAATTGTAGTAGCAATAATATATTTAGTAAATATAGACTCTTAAAAAATTATCCCAATCCATTCAATTCAAATACAAGAATATCGTATCAATTACCTAAAACATCATTTGTAATACTATCTATCATTGATATTAATGGAAGATTAATTAAAACTTTAGTTAGCGAACGACAAGATGCCGGAAATTATTCAATTAACTGGAATTCAAATAATTTAAGTTCAGGAGTATATTTCTACAAAATTGATGCTGGTGAATTTAAAAGTGTGAAGAAATGTTTATTGATTAAATAATATGAGAGATTTTTTGATGGAAACGGTCTAACCATTGGCTTGAGACAACGCGATGGGCTGTTGCATGAATTCGAGATTTTCTACTCTTAAAAAGATTTTTGATTCTCAAGTGTTTATCGCTTCGATTCATCGCGTGCCTCAGCCCTGACCGTTATGTGTATAAAATATTGGAGGATTAAAATGAGAAATATTGTTTTTAAATCGTTAATATTTGTGATTTTCCTATTTGGGTGTACTCCTATACAATATGATACTACAAACAATTTTCAACAAGTAGATATTACAAACAATTCTCAACAAGTAATTCGTCATGAATACGAATTATTATTTGTTGATGTAAATGGAAATCCTATAGAAGGTGTAAAGGTAGATTATACCAAGAAAGAATACTCGATTGCCTATATTTCCGGGAATATCATAGAAGGAGACAGACATATATTAGAAACTAATTCTTTCATTACATCAAATAACGGATTATTTAAAGTAAATATTGAAATCTTACCAAATCCTAAGTACTCTTCTATTAGTATAGCTAATTCAGAACTTGATTATAAAGCTTCAAAAGAAGGATATTATTCACAAGTAGGAAGTAGAGAACAACGTTCAAATCTTCGCAAACCCGTACTTGTAGGGTCAAATAGAATTGTTCTTTTACGTCCTATTGATTATTTAAGTGAAGAATTTGTCTCAGATATAAACCTAAAAGAAAAAGTTCTGAGTTTCATTGATTTGATAGTTTTACGAGTCCTTGTTACTGAATCGGTATTGGAGACGCGATCTATAAACTTAGTTTCATTCAAAGACAATAGTTTTCTGCAATTCAAGTTTACAAACACAAATGTATATAATTCTCTTAAACTCAATAAATATGATATTGGTAAGATACTTTTTGACGATGTAATTAGAAAAGTACTTACCCCACTTAATGATTATATTGGTAACTCTAACCTGTTTTATGGTTACGACCTCATAGTAGTTGGCCATACAAAAAGTTTTTCCGAAAAGTACGCAGCCTCTGAATCAATTGAATATAGGTTTATGATTCCAGAAAGTATTGTAATGCAGTATAAAAATAAGGACATATCTGGTCAACAGGTTCTGGATGCATCTGTAATTCTTATGGATGATGAACGTATTGAATTAAAATTACAATAGTATAGTTGATTACTGCGTTTAAATATTGTTATGTAGAAATTTATGTATTTAATTGTGAGTATATTATAATTAATAGGAGTAGAAAATGGATTCTATTTTAATAACTTCATTTGTTGCAATTATAATTGCACTAATTGCTCTTATCTTTAGTTTTAGGGCAATAAGATTTCAGATAATATCTTTATTAAATTCCCAATTGGCTTACAAAGCTAGAGATTGTAACAGTAATTTAGACTCAAATGATTTGAGTAAAATGCCAATTAAAAATGATAAAGTATCTTGGATAGTATCTTCAATAATAACAGCTGAAGAAATTATTTTTTATCAAAAATTTCATAAAAAGAATGTATTTATTAGGGTATCTGATATACAATCTTTAATAGACCATTTCTATTTACAACTTCATACTACAATTAGAGTTTTTCTTAAGAAAGAAATTTTCAAAGAGGATGAATTATCAGATATTATTCAATACGAAGATATTAAAAATCAGTATTTTCGTTGTGTAAAATTTTTATCATGTTCTCTACAAAAAGATAAAGAATATAAATTCGAAGAATTTCATAAATATACAGAAATTATAAATAAACAAAAATGCACATAACCATCGCGTGCACCTAACAGCCAGAGCTGCTCGATGAATTTAAGATTTTGGCATTTTAAAAAGTTTTTGAAATGTAATTGTATTGTGCCGTTTTTTCTGGCTGTAGGTGACGCCTGACCGTTAGATAGTATAGGAGGATATATCTTGAGGAATATGAAAAAGAACAGGTTTATATTATATCTTGTACTCATCCTATCAATAAAAACATTATCATCTGAAAAAGTAGATACACTTCAAATTAAATTTTCACCATATTTAGGTTCTAAATATAAATTCGGCGTTGAACTAAATCCTGGACTTATATTATATGCCAGTGATCAGAAAGCAACTGTAATAAGTACAGGTATATCTATATTTCCTAAAAATCGAAAAACTGAACTTACTATACCAATTATCTATGAGTATTCTAAAGATGATGATTGGTTTAATGGTAATTATTTTGGGAAATCAATAAATATTGAATTTCATTATAGATATTATCTGATAGGTAAGTTAGGCGGAATATATAATGGTGTTGGATTAAAATATAATTATGCCTATTTAGAGCCTGAGATAGATGAGGAAGAATATGAATTCGCCAAGAAAGAAATAGTAAGCCGTTTGGGATTAGGATTTGGAATTGGATATCGAATATTTTCAAATGAGAGGATATACTGGGGAATTGGAATCTTTATTGGTAGATATTTTCTAGGTAGAGATATTTCTGATAAGATTAGTTTAGATTCAATGTTTTCGCGAGACGAAAATGCCTTTGTAACAATTCAACTATTAAAAGTTGGTTATGCATTTTAAACATATTACTATCTAACCATCCGCTTCAGCCAACACTGGGAGCTGTTCGATGAAAGTGGAATTTGGAGAGTTTTTGAAAGATTTGAGAATAAATGAAGAATTAGCGCTTTTTCACCCAGCGTGGCTGAGCGTTTACCGTTATACACTATAAGCAATACCAAAATATTTTCTGGTTAAATAAAAAAACTTGATTTTTATTGTGGTATTATATATACTACCAACATGAAAAAGAAATACAAAGTAGTAATAGACACAAACGTATTTATCACAGCCCTGAAATCAAGAAAAGGGGCTTCGTTTAAATTGCTTTTTGAAACATCTAAAGATAAATATGAATCTAATATATCACCAGCCTTAATATTTGAATATGAGAGTATAGCAAAACTAAATTTGAATAATCTTAAAATAGGTGAAGAAAATATTAATGCGATTTTAGATATGATATGTAAAACTTCAAAGAAGTGTGAACTATTTTTTCTATGGCGACCACAATTAAAAGATCCAAAAGATGATCATATATTAGAATTAGCGATTGAATCACAAAGTGATTATATCATTACATACAACAAGAAAGATTTTAAAGGAATTGACAAATTCGGAATTGAAGCATTGACACCCAAAGAATATCTAGAATTAATAGGAGAGATATAAGATGAGTACTTTAAGTTTACGGATACCCGAATCCATCTATCAAAGAATTAAAGAATTTGCCCAAAAGGATGGAATATCAATTAATCAATTTATTGCAAGTGCATTATCTGAAAAAATATCTGCATTTGCGACTAAAGATTATTTAGAATTACGTGCAAGTAGAGCCGATCAAAAGAAATATAGTGAAGCACTTTCAAAGATTCCTGATACTGAGTCTGAAGCTTTTGATCGTCTGTAAAAAAATACATTTTGTGTATAACCATTGCTTGCACCTGACGGCTATAGCTGTTGCCTGATTTCGGATTTTCGACATTTTTCAGCGTTATTTGTCATCATATCTTCATCGCTTTTTAAATCGCCGCAGGTGAAGCATAACCGTTATATCGTAAAAGATATTTTTGTGTTGCGAAAAGTATCATGAGAAGAAGTAGTTCGATTATATAAGACGCCAAAATAAAAAGTATTCGATATGTCAGGGTTTTTATATAAAGAGCGAAATATTCATACATCAGCGATATTCACGAGGATTATTCATATTGATTTCACTCCGGACAAAGGGATTTATATTTTTGCACTGCGAGAAGTTGAGATTATTATCGGCTGGATTAGAGATATATGCTCAGTTGCGGTTTAGTATTAAGAACGAGATGGATAAGATATTCGAGATAACCTGACAGATTAATAATTGACTTGGTTGAAGATTTTAAAATACAGACAGGTTATTGAAAAGGTCAGGATTAATATTCGGAGATTGGGCGAGAATTTCCGGGGAAAGATTTAGAATTGACGAAAAGTGAAAAAAGATATAACCATTGGCTTCACCTAACGCCTTGGGCTGTTTTTTGATTGGGGATTTTGTGAGTTTGCGAGGATTATTTGAAAATATTAAAGAATTACGAGTTCAAACCGGCGTAGGTGAGCCTTGACCGTTAGCCATAAGAAATACTTCCGAATGAACTATTTTAACTAATTTGTCGACAGAAAGATATGAGAGGCAGATATTGAAATATTTTAAAACGTTTGTTATTTCTATAATAGTACTGACTCTTACT
>JALOAB010000105.1 GCA_023229045.1 Fidelibacterota bacterium | reverse complement strand
CACTCTAATCTGAGCGCAATAGTCCAGATTAAGCGTTTGTTTTGTGTTCATCGAAAGCACCAGCATTTGATGCAGGAGCGTGATCTGTTTGATATATTTGGCATACTCGGTTTTATTATCGGCGGTAGTCGGCTTGATCCGCTGAGCCATAAAATAGTATGTGATTATTTCCGCCAGCTCGTCGGCGTGAGCATCTTTGTTCATGACCCATCTTACCAGCTGATTATTATTGGAAGTCTGCCCCTGGCTGAGGTGTTCAATTTCGTGCATCGATTTCTCGATTGTGGCAACATGTTCGCGCATCAGTGTGAAGCGGGTTTCGTCTCCGTATATTCCGCAGGGAATCTGGCAATGCGCGCCGGCGAGGGTTATTGAACCGGCAATAATAAGAATTACAGCCAGAAATTTGTTTGGCATATTCATGGTTTTTTTCCTTTCTTGATTATGATTGGATAAAAACAACATTGCATTGCAAAACAATATATAATGAAAATAATCATAAAGTCAAAAGGAATATTCTCCGATTCGAACAGTACTGGTTTTTAGACAGGATGCTTTTCCCGGTCTCAATACTCTTTGTTGAAACAAAACGGAGGAAAGAAGATCTGTTGCGTGTCAAAGCAGGAGCATCGACGCGAGTGTGAAAATATGGAAGGCCAAGTTTCAATATCGGCTTAACGATCTGTAATATTTACAAATTAGGCGGGATTAAGCTATTGCCGCGGCGCGCGGCTGAGAGAATAATAGGCGTTATTCTCAATATCGAACCAGCGGGCGACGATAGTGACGTCTTTGAGGGTCAGATCGTAAGTTTGTTTGAGGATTACCGATTCGATCGTGGTACGGTTATCGCGCTGAGTGGCGTGAACTGATTCAGCTTTTATTTGAAGATTCTTGCCTAGATCGAAGCGAGCGTATTCATCGGCGTCATACCAGGCTCTGATCCAACTGCGGTATCTGGCCACCATACCGACTCCAAATACGAAGCCCTTTTCGTTCGGCAGGTTTTCGATCCAATCCGGGCGAGCACCCCAGGTTTTATCACCGGCGTCGAGAATTAGGCGATATTCGCTCGCCGGATAGGCCAGCAGAATGAAATAACCGTCCTCGGTTAGGGCTGAATCAATGACAACGGAGTTAGCGGTAACTGTCTGTAAAATTCCACCGGAAATATATTCCTTGAATGATGGATTCAGCAGACGCAGGCGCCCATCGGAAAGTTCCTCCAGGTCAAATGCAAGGCGAATGGAAATTTGCTTGGTCATGTTTTTCCGGGCGAGTTCGAGCGCGTCAGATCTGGCTTGATTATCATTGACATATTTTCCGGAATAGCCGACAGCCAGACGGGCGTCGGGCATTTCCGGTAATTGTTGGAACCACGACGGTATAAATTCCTGCGCCAGAGCCAGGTTGATTATAGCGGGTAAAAAGATGAACCTGAGAATTCGAATTATCATGATTGAAAAAGAAAAAGCCCGTCCCGATTTTGACCGGGACGGGCTTGGGATTCAGATTATTCGCCAACCTCTTTCAGTTTTTCGATCTCGCGCTCCAGCTCTTCGAAGCTCAGATTAGCTTTAGCCTCGTTATAGAGCGCTTTCTGCTTACGGGCTTCATCAAGGGCTTCCTGGACGAGTGAATTCAGGTTGTACTCGGCGAGCGAGTAACCATGGTAGTTGCTACCTTCGGTTTTCATTTCGCGTTTGACGATCATACAGCCTCTCAGGACGGTATTAGCGACCTGCTTACTGACGTTGGAGGTAAATTCGAGCGCTTCGGAATCCTCGCCCAATCCGCTCTGTTGCATGAAATCCTTCATCATGTTGGTTACCTTGAGTTCGATCGTCCGGGCAATTGCGTCGCGGGCGCGCGCATCAGCGGCATCTTTAGCCAGCGCCATGCTGGTTTTGACGGCGTCGCCAGCCTGATAGATGGCGTCTTCAGCCTGCGGTGGATTCAAATACCATTCGGGTATATCGTCCATTTTGGCTTTAGGCTTTTTGCCGCCACAGTTGACCGTGAAGAGCGCCACGGAAATCAATAAGACAAATACGAGTAACTTCTTCATTTTTTTCTCCTTTCGTTACTTACTAAATGATACATGTTTCTATTTATTGTTAGCGGTTTGCAGAAAAGCCGCGAATTTATTGGCTGGAATTTTAAGATTGCGGGCGGCTTTGGCGATCGCGCCTTCCGCTGACTGCAGGTCGAGACCTTTGGCGTTGATATCCAGCGCGGCCAGAACCGTTCCGGTAGATTTTTCCAGCAGTCGTAATTGCAGTTGAGCTTCGACATAATATTGATTGCCAGCCGGCGAAGGGATTTGTTTCTGAGCGGTAACGATCAAAGTTCCCTGCACCAAAAACGGCGCATCGGCTGAATGTGTGTAACCATTGGCGGCGATCAGCCGCACCAGATCGTCTTCGACCGGTGTCTGTCGCGCGCCGCTTTTTTCGCGCACTTCGACCGCAAATGCCAAATCGCTGGCTGTCAGAGAATAGTTGAACTGAACTTCCGAGCGGGAGAGAGCGTCCCGAAACTGTTCCGGGATTTTAATTAAGTCCAGCGCTATTTTAATCGCGCCGGTTTTGCCGATATTGTCGGTCGGAGTGGCAACGCAGATGAATTCGGCGGTTCCGTCCGCCGCGGTTTCCTTTTTGGCAATCGGGTCGCCGCTAGCATATTTGGCGCTGACGACCAGACCGGCCACGCCGACGCTTTCCTCATCACTGACATAGGCGGCTTTGATTCTTAGCGGAGTCGGCAGGTTACTGCCGGTGATCGCGGTTTGGTTATTTCCGGTTAAGATTTGTAACTCGATTCGCGACAGGATATTGCGGACCTCCGCGATCAATCCGGGGCCGGTAAACTTTTCGTAGTTAGGATATTTTCGGCCGGTCAGCGCTGTGTAAAGCCCGCTTTTGGTATAAAAGTCCGGGATTGTGTTTTGGGCATCGATGTAATTTTCAAGGGCGTTCAGGATGCGTCCGCCGGCTACCATCGTACGCGCCGTCGCAACGAGCTGGGCGCTTTTGGTAAGAATTTCGTCCATCTGGGCTTCCAGACCGGTGAGGTATTTTTCTTTGTTGAGCACCGCCAGGGCATAAGTCTTGCCCTTGACCTCTTTAATTTCGGCGATTTCGATGCCGGCGATGGTTTCCAAAACAGCGGATTTGGTGCGACTGGTCGTTTCGGCTTTCAGGATATTTTTATCGCCTTCCCTGAATTCGCTTTCGACGGTTTCCAGTTCGGATTCGATCCGCACTTGAATTTGCTTGGCGACATCCGCCCGGGCGAGCTCGATAGCTTCGGTCTTGTCGCTCGCTACCGCAACGCCCAGCAGGTAGCGGCTGGCCGGATATTTTTTATGCTGGTTAGTCTTGTACCAATCCGGAACCTGAGCAATGGCAAATGAGCCCAGGCAGGCGATTAGAATTAGGCTGATTTTAGTGAGAATTTGCTTTTGCACGGTGACCTCTTATTCTTCAACGATATTTAAAAGGATCAGTTTACGGTTCAGGCTGACCCGTGACAAAACGCCCCGGTCTTTATAACTCTGTCTGAAGAAGCGGTATAAGTCCGAAGATGACTGGTGAATTGCCGGATCGCACCACAGCAATACGTCGTAAGTATAATCGGCGACGACATTTTCCCTATAGGTCTTGGCGACTTTCTTGACCTGATCCGCGAAGGCGTAGAGCATATCTTCAGCTTCCGCTTTGTTAAAAGAATCGCTGACGTTCAGGATGATTTTGTACTGGACTCCCTGGCGCAGATCTTCTTTCCAATAAGCCGTGACCCGACTGAGGACTTTATCAATGGCGTCTTGCATTGCCTCTTCAATCAGAACGGCATCGGTTGCGGCTCTTTCCGGGCTGTAGCCGGTTTCGGTGCCAAGCAAGCGACCGGTAGTGGTTTCGTAAGCGCGACAACCCACCACGCCTTTTTTCACGGTAGTCGAACCCAATTTGCGCGACTCGATCGTGACATTGTAAGAAATGTAAATATCACTGCCGATCGAAAGCGCCAGCAGGTAACTGTAATCTTCGCTGGTGCCCTGCAGGGCGTACTGGGCGGAAGTCAATTCCTGGAGAACCTGCTGTTGCTCCGGGACAATGACTTCGAACTTACGCGCGGTCAGATAGGCTTCAATGACTTCGGCGCCCTTTTTCAGATTCGGGTCGGTTTTTAACAACTCGAGCGGCGCCACCTGACCGGTGGTTTCCGGTATGACCATAATCGTTGGCTGACCGAGCGCCCCAGCCACCGCGGCGGTTTCCGCCAGGACGCCTTTTTTCAACAGGTCGTCGTGGAGCAGGCTTTTATTGATTTTGAATGATTTTTCGATTTTCAATTGTTTGCCGCCGTCGATTTTCAGGCGTGAGTCGTAATAATCGGCTTCCCAGACGATGAATTGCTTCAGATTGGCGGCGGTGAAAAATTGCTCCTGGATTTTGGCAAAATTGGCTTTTTCGGCGTCGGTTTGCAGGAGTGGATCGGAGCCGCCCAACAGAATCAGCCAGACCGCGGCTTTGCGGGCGTCGTTCTCGGCCTCCTGATCCATGGCGGCGGCTTTGCCGCCTCTGGAGCTGTAACCGATGGCGCGCACCATCACCTCAGCCGGCGAACTGCTTTCCAGAATGACCGCTTCGTGCGATTGCGGTAAATTGGATTTCGTTGATGCCTTTTTAGATTTGGCTGTAGCCAGACAGAAAACACTTAAAATGATAATCGCCATCAAGAGAGATTTTTTCATTATCGACCTCATTTAATCTTATCCATGCCAGCCTGGAGCGACGAAAAAGGATTGACCGACAAGGTCGGCACTGAATAATGGATATAGATGCCAAAACTCGGGCTGTAGCTGTAGAATTTGGGGGCTATCCAGCCGGAAACATTTTTAACATCGATTTCTTCATCGTCATACTTTACGGTCCATAAGTCCAGCGGCGGAAAAGCCTGTACGCCGGCAAAAATACCGACATTCCAATCGATATTGACCGCATATTCCAAACCGACATTCAGGCGCGCGCCGATGGTGTAATTCGAAATAGTGACCTTTTCACCTTCATAGTAATCACTACCGCGGATTTTACCGATCGATACGATCTGAGTGCCCAGACTCGCTTCGCCATGAATCGCGAGCGGTCCCAGGTAAAAGCGCTTCAAATAGCCGACATATCCGTAATATAATCCGGCGACCCAGCTATGAACCGGTATAAGGTCTTTCCATTTATAATCTTCGTCCCAGTGTTTATAATCGAAAATGACACTTTCAACAGGAATTAAACTTGCCGTACCGCCCATTACAAGGAAAGTCTGGCGTTTTTTTACCAGACCGGCTATATTCCAATGCAAATTCACATCCAGACCTAAGGTACTGCCGCTGTAATCGTCGAAATAAACCACAAAGCCCTCTTTTAAACTCATCATGAAGCCGCTTTCGGCATTTATTGTAAACCAGCGCGGTCTTATGGCTACATCGATTCCTAGTCTTGGATGTTCAATCATCGTCATTCCTTTTACCCAATCGCCCTTTTGAATCGCATAAGCGGCGGAAAGTTGTCGCGGATTCTGGCGGTTGTCGGAAACTGTGCTCACGCGCACAAATCCGGACTTCCGGAAATGCACCTCGCCGTCAGCGGACTGGATGTATTCGCCGACGTGGAACGGGTCGTCAAGTTTGATTCCCTCGGCGCGACCGAGAGGAAAGCTAATCGTACGCCGCTCCACTGAGGCGATCGGGGTGTTCAGGCGGAATATATTAATTTCGCGGGTTTGAACCTGCAGGTTCATAGCCATGCTACCAGCCGCTTCGCGCAAGGCGATGGATTCGGCGTTGGATTTATCTTTTTCGGCTGAACCGGCGGCTTCGGTAGTCAGAGTGACGATGTTTTCCAGATGCGGATCGTCGCCGGCTATGATGTGGTACCAGAGCAGACCGCCTTTGATGGTGACCGTCAGATTTTTATCATCCTTGGATTTGCTGACCCGGTAGCTGGAAAGAAACGGCAGGTAGAGGTAGGAAGCGTTCATCACCTGTTCGATTTGTTCGGCAGTAATGCCAATCTCTTTAGCCTTGACCACGATGAATGAATTGCGCTGAGTTTCGTCGACTAAGTTTTGCGCCCTGATTTCCTTTTCGATATCGAGAATTTTAATAATTTCAGGTACAATAGCGGTCTCAATCAATTCGACCAGTTCGGACTCCGTGACAGTCCCTTTAGCCCGTAACCGTTCTTTAAAAACGTGCCGAATCGTATCCGGCAGAGGATTGTAATCAAAACGGCTGATGCTGATACCGTTATGAATCGTCGCTAAAAAGTATCTTTCGTCAGCGGGATTGATGCGGATGTTTTGGTTTGTGACCATCAAAGCATCCACAAATGCCACCGATTTACGGGTATAACGTTCGCCCTGAGCGAAAAGCGAGTTGGCTATTAATAACCAAAATCCGACGATTGCCAGTAAGCAACAACCGCCTTTTTTAAAAATTCCGGCATTTCGCGCTAATATTTTCAAATTCTCCCCTCATGATTAATATTTATAAAAAACCAGATAGCCTTAATTTCAGGCAAAAACAGGTTGAATGTCAACCCTTTTCTTAACGGGGTAGATTTAGTGAATTTATCATTGACTTTCTGTGATTTGAGACATAATATTGAGCTGTATTTTAACGGGTGTTTGGATGAAACATCGCAGAACTGCAGTATTGACCCTGTTTTCAATGTTAATCGTTGGCATCCGGGTGTTCGCCCAGACGATTACGATTAACGAAGTCATGGCCGATCCGGCCGGGGCGGATTATTATGATGAATTCATCGAATTATACAATTGCGGCGAATCGGCGCTGGCCCTGAAGGGATATTATCTTGAAATAAATGGTTATGTGGACACGCTGGATTTTTTGGCTGACTACGGCGATAGCATCCCGGCGTGCGGTTTTGCGCTCATCCTGGATCGCGGTTATTTAGTGGAGAATAAATCTTCGACCTATGAAGATTTAATTCCGGATGAGGCGTTGTTGGTTACGATCCAGGATAATTCGCTGGCGCGTACCGGTCTGGTGAATTCGGAGGCTAACCTGATTTACCTTTTCAACAGTCAGGCTGATACGATTTCAGCCGTGTTAACGACCACTAAACCATTGTCCGGCTACAGCTGGGAGAAAATCAATCCGGAAAGCGACAACAGTGTGGCGAACTGGGGTAATAGCCGCTACCTGCGTGGCACGCCGGGTTTCTGGAACAGCATTGCCCCGCGCGATCAGGATGTGGCGATCAGCGGCTTAAAAGTCGTAACGCCCGGCAATCAAATCGTACCGAACCAGCCCATCGAATTGCGGTTTGCCATTAAAAACGTCGGCTTAAAAATCGCCAGCTCGGTTCAGGCAAGGTGTGGATTAGACTGCGATGCCGATCGGCAGATCGATGAGATCTTCTTGGATGAAATAATCACAATTCCGGCCGGCGATTCAGTTCTTAAATATGTAACGACGCCGGGCTTTTCCCCTGGCAGTCAGATAATTCTGGCGGAAGCCATCTTTACGGCGGACGAGCGACCGGAAAATAACCGCGACAGCCTGGTGGTGAAAATTCCTTATACGGAAAATTGCTTGATAATTAATGAATTCATGTATTATCCGGCCACAGATGGCGGTGGCGA
>JALOAB010000104.1 GCA_023229045.1 Fidelibacterota bacterium | reverse complement strand
ATCATTTTATTTTCAATATCGTTTTCTTTGCAGTGTTTTTATCGTGTTTATTACAAGGAACCACACTCAGCTGGGTAGCTAAGAAATTGCGACTCTGCCTGCCGGCGCGTCCGAAAGCGATCCACTCGATTGAGCTGATCACGATGCGCAAGACCGAGGTCGATGTTTTCGAGATTCGGTTGCCGGAAACATCCAAGATCGACGGCTGGCAAATTCTTGATTTACCTCTGCCGAGTGACACCCTGATTATCGCTATTATCCGTGACAATCAAATCATCCCACCCAAAGGTCATACCGTTTTGAAAAAGGAAGATGTCCTGTTCGTGATCGCCCATCACAAAGACATCGATCGGATCAGTACCATTCTGAGTAAATGATTTAAGATTATCAAGCGGAAATAATTTAACTAACCGGGCTTTTATCCTCGTGTCAACGCTCCTGCATTGACACTGGGCATAGTTTACCTACCTTGAGATTATAAAGCGCAAATATAACTATTCGGGCTTTTTCAGGTTTTCACCGTTATAGGCTTTGATAATTTCCTTGACCAGGCGATGCCGCACTACATCGGTCGTATCGAAGTAAATAAATTCGATGCCTTCAATTCCATTTAATATTTCAAGCGCGTCGATCAGGCCGGATTTCTGGCGATCGGGCAAGTCGATCTGAGTAATATCGCCGGTCACGATCGCTCTTGAATTGGCGCCCAGGCGGGTTAGGAACATTTTCATCTGCATCGGGGTCGTATTCTGAGCTTCATCGAGAATCACGTAAGCATTATTTAAAGTTCGCCCGCGCATATAAGCCAGCGGCAAGACTTCGATTATATGTTGCTCCTCGTACACTTTGACCTTTTCCGGTGGCAACATATCATAGAGCGCATCGTAGAGCGGTGCCAGATAGGGTTCGATTTTCTCCGTCAGATCGCCCGGCAGAAATCCGAGGCTTTCGCCGGCTTCCACCGCCGGCCGCGTCAATATCAGGCGTTGAACATCGTGATTGCGCAAAGCCGCCACCGCAATCGCCACCGCCAGATAAGTCTTACCAGTTCCGGCCGGACCGATTCCGAACACTAAATCGCTTTTAATCGTCGCCCTGAAATATTTTTCCTGGTTGACCGAGCGCGGCTTGATCACGCCGGTTTTCTTAAAAAGAATAACGGTATCAGCCGTAATTTCGCCCGGCAGAGGTTGCCCGCCGAGTTCCAGATTAATCAGCGTCGCTACGTCGCGCTCATCGATAAAGCCTTTGCGGTTGATGGTCGCCAGCATTTCTCCGATTACCCGTTCGATCTGGGCGATGGTTTTTTCATCGCCATCAAGATTGATTTTCGTTCCGCGGGCTACCAGCCGCACTGCGAAGCTCTCCTCTATTTTATTAATAAAGGCGTCCCGAACTCCGAAAACCAGGGCGGGATCTACCCCTTTCAGTTCGATAGTTTTAACTGCCATTATTCTCCGTCTTGGTTTGCATTCGCTGTAAATTTCGCTAATTTATCGGCAAAATAAAACCATTCTTCGTCGCAAACAAGGATTAAACCCATCCCGGAACGCAAAGCCCTGAAAAATTATAGTAAAACTTTTACACCTTTGTTTTAAAAATTACCTGAGATAACCTAAATTACGCCTTATGGTTTTTTACATAACAGCCAGTCTGATGAATTCTGAAAAAGGTCATTCTATTTTGACTGGTAAAATAGATTAATTCAAAGCCACTTCCTTACCAGAGGTTTGTTTGAAAGAAGTAATTCAGGAAATATTGGACGAAGAAAAACTGGCCCGCGAACGCATCGATAATGCCCGTCAGCAAGCCCGTCGGGCGACTGAAGCGGCGCAGGCTGAAGCTCAGAAATTGATCGAAGATGCCCGTCGTGAGGCCTTGCGGGAAGCGGAAAAAATTCTCACCACTGCCCGCACCAAAGCCGGCGCTGAACAAGCCGCGCAAATTAACGCCGCACGCGAAAAGCAGAAAACTATCCTCGATAATTACCACAACGAGATTGCCGCGGCCGTTGATTTTCTTTTCCGAGCCTTGCCAACCGGAGATAAAGCACAATCGTGAATGCCGCCAGCACTTATGGATTGGTCAATGCGCGGGTTCGGACGAAACGTTCCGGTCTGCTCTCAGCGAATGCCTATAAAGTTCTGGCAAATGCCAGCAATTTACCGGAAACCATAAAACTGCTAACCCACTTCAATTATCAGATCCGGCTCGATCGGGTTCAGGACCATTCCATCGAAACGCTCGAGCGTCTCCTGATGGCGGAAAAAGTGCGCCGTATTCTGGCAATAAAAAATTCCAGCCGCGGACCGGCGCGCGCTATTATGGCCATGATGCTCAATCGGATCGACGCCGAGAATATTAAAACTATCCTGCGCGCCTGGCAGAAAAACGATAAGAGCGCCGCCAATGTGATTGAATGCCCCGGATTGGCAACCCTGCCGGTTTCTCAGATGCTCGCGGCACATAACCTGGTAAAATTCGCCGAATACTTTCCCGACCTGCCCTTCTACCACGCATTTCTGAAAGCCGCCGAAGGTTTCGATCGGCGTAAAAGTCTTTTTGAGATCGAAGTGGTCATTGATAAAAGCATCTACGAAGCCATCTGGAATCTGACCGGTGAGTTAAGTAAGACCGATCAGCATATTGTGCGTCGTATGGTCGGCATCGAAATCGATCTGAAAAACCTGGATTGGGTTGCCCGCATTCGTAAATATTATCTTTCCCAGATTAAACTTACTGAGAACAGCCTGATTCCCAATGGCTACCGCTTGCCATACGCCACTCTGCGGAGAATGATCTCGACTGGTTCGCTGGAAGACGGTATGGAAAAAATTATGCCGGGGCTGGCGTCCGCCACGACCACCGAGAGTGATCAATTAACCGCTCTCGAACGCCTTGAACAATTTCTGAACCAGGCGCTTTTTCACGAAGCCAATCGCCTGTTTCTGGAATTTCCACTATCGATTGCTTCGACGATCGGCTATTATTACCTCGTCCGCATCGAAAGCCGCAATATTCGCACATTGCTTAACTCCAAATATTATAAACTGCCACCCCAGATTGTTCTGGCAAAATTGGTTTATTGAGGATCTAAATGTTTTTCCCCGAAAAAATGCTCTTGGTCAACGCCCTCTTCCCCGGCCAGTATGCCGAGCGGGTAGTCAGCATGATTATTCGTCAGGGCGACCTGCAGATCGCCGATGCCGCCCAGACTAATCCGTGGATTAAAGATCTGTCCCGTTCCTATACCGCTGAGGAATCACCTCAATCCCAATCTCGCCGCGAAAAAGTGGAACACCTGGTAAAAACTCTGAATCTGACCGAACATCTTCATCAATATCAGCCGTTGCGTGGTGATTGGCCGGAAATCGACCGACACCTCGAAACTGCCATGTCCGAAATCGACACTGCCGTAGAGAAGCGCGAAATCCTGAATAAAGAATTTCAACGTCTGAATGAACTCAAAAACAGATATGAACGTTTTCCGGGCTTGGGTAAGGCTCTCCAGATGCCCGGCGGATATTCCTATCTCGCAATTGAAACCGGCCAGATTCCCGATAATAATTTGCCGCTATTAGAAGAGCAACTTGCCGCAACCTTGCACGTCATCTTGCCGATCGGCAGTCAAAAAGGCCTGACTTCTCTGGCTACGATTGTGCTCAAACGCGACGCCGATATTCTTCAGGCCGCCCTTAAAACGGTTGCCTTTCAGTCTTCCAAAATCGAAAAAGAGCTCTCTGAACTGGCTACTGAATCAATCGAAAACCTTACAAAAAACCTGTCCGATATTCACAAACAACTGCAAAGTGCCGATGAGAAATTCCGCACCATTGCCGACCGGCACCGCGAGCTCCTGGTCGGCGCTTATCTGCGTATTCGTCAGGAACAGCTTTATGACCGAATGTTGCATTTCTTCCGTCGCACAGAACAAACCTGCCTTTTTTCGGGATGGTTGCCAAACAGTCGCCAGACTCCATTCGTCAAGGATTTACAGGAAACCACTCAGAATCGCGCTATAGTTGATCTAATCCCGGCTGAATCGCTCGAATCGGTTAAAGACGGCACTCTTGAAGTTCCGGTTAAACTTCACAATCCGGCTTTTTTCAAACCGTTTGAAATGCTGACCGCCACATACGGCTTACCGCGCTATCAGACCATCGATCCCACCCCGGTACTGGGAATCAGCTTTCTGCTGATGTTCGGCTTAATGTTCGGCGATGTCGGTCACGGTCTGGTGTTGGCTTTGCTGGGATTATTTTTATCTCTGAAAAGTCATAAGGACATTCTCAAAGTCGCCGGCCGTTTGGTGCTTTACGCCGGATGCGCCAGTATGCTGTTCGGCTTCCTGTTCGGCAGCATTTTCGGCGTGGAACACTGGTTGCCGACGATCTGGATGAAGCCGATCGATAATATCAATCAGCTCTTTAAAGTCGTGATCTACGCCGGCGCCGGGTTGATCACAGTTTCGATAGTGCTCAACCTGATCAACGGTCTGCGCAGTGGCAAATTTCTCAATTACATTTTCGATAAAGCCGGACTGCTCAGCCTGATTCTATACTGGTGCGGCATTCTACTGGTCAGCCGTCTGGTGCTGTCCAAAACCGGAGAAGGCGTCGGTCTTTTCGTTATCTATCTCTTTGCCGGTTGCGCCCTGCTCCTCTTTTTCCGCGAACCAATTACCAACCTGCTCCGCAAAAATCACCGGCTTTACCATCAGGGAATTTTTACCGGTATAATGCACTCCATCGTGGAAATGCTCGAAATCGCGCTCGGTTTTTTGGCCAATACGGTCTCTTTCATCCGCGTGGGAGCTTTCGGTCTGGCGCACGCCGGTTTGTTCATAGCTATTTTTTCTCTATCGGATATGGTAACCGGTAAGTTTAGTGGATTGACCTCGATAATTATTTTAATTATTGGCAATGTTTTCATTATCGTCCTTGAAGGTCTGGTGGTAACAATTCAGGCTATCCGGTTAGAGTTCTACGAATTTTTCAATCGTTTTTTCCAGCCTACCAGCGTCCGCTATAAACCAATTCGGGAAAATCCCACTATTGAATAAATGCAAAAAATATCAAAACTTTTTTTCGGAGGTATTACAGATATGTTAAAATCCAAGACTTTCAAAAAACTGCTGGCGATCGTGATTACGCTGGGCTTGGTGACAATCGGCGGAACCTCATTGCTGGTTCTGAAGGCTATCGCCCAGACCCCGCAGAATGCCGAAGTAGCAATCGACGAGAAAGTCGAACCAGCCGGGACAACTGCGGCCGATAACGCCACCCGGGTGAAGTTCGGTTTCATCGCCGCCGCTCTGGCAGTCGGAATTGGCTCGGTCGGAGCCGCCATTGCCGTTGGCAATATCGGAACCGCCGCAATGGGCACGATTGGCGAAAAACCGGAATTGTCCGGCAGTGCTTTGATTTTCGTCGGTCTTGCCGAAGGTATTGCCATTTACGGTTTGATCGTTGCGATCATGATTCTCGGTAAAATATAATTTGCCGGAGGTGGCTTGAAATTTTTCGTAATAGGTGATGAAGACACCGTCTTGGGCTTCAGCCTGGCCGGAGCGGAAGGAATTGTTGTCCATGATGCCGATTCCGCCCGACGCGCTCTGGATGAAAGCATGGAACGCCAAGACCTCGGCATTATCATCATTACGGAACGCATCGCCACGCTGATCCGATCGGAAGTTGATGCTCATTTTTATCAAAAAGTTTCTCCGCTGATCGTCGAAATCCCCGACCGGCTTGGGCCGATTGAGGATCGCATTTCAATCAAGGAAGTGATTCAAACGGCGGTTGGCGTTCGAATGGAATGAAGTATTATGCCTGATAAGAACGCCTCACTGGAAGCCATTATCGCTGAGATTCGTCAGCAATCAGAAGCCGAAGTTGAATCCATTCGGCAAGCCGCCGCCCGCGAACAGGCTCAAATTACCCAGCGCGCACGTACCGAATCAAAAAAAATTCAAGACGGTATTATCGACAAAGCCCGCCATAACGCCGAACAAATCCGCAAGCGTTCGGCCGCTCAGACCCATCTCGAGATCAAAAAATCGAGCCTGCAATCGCGCTTACTGATCGGCATTGAAATCCGGCAACAATTTGAGAATAAACTGCTTGTATTGCGCCTGTCGCCGGAATATGCTCAATTATTAAAAGAGCTGATCGCTGAAGGAATAGTCGGACTGGGTACGGATAAGATTCTCCTGAGCGCGGGTGATCGGGAACGAACCATTTTAAGTAACGAATTTTTGGGCGCTATCGAGGCTTCCTCCAATCCGCCGGTAAAACTGAGGTTGGAACCAAAAGATTTAAACGAGCCGGGCGTCCTGCTCTATTCCGCCGATAAACGCCGGCGTTTTGACAATCGCCTCACTCGTTATAGCGAGCGTCTGTTTGAAAAATATCAATGGCAGATCATGCAAAAATTTTCAGAAAATAATCTAATGAGGTAAGCGGTGGCAACAGTAATCGGAAAAGTTTCCCGCGTTCTGGGGCCGGTTGTCCACGCCGCCGCGCTTGACAAGGCTCAGATGCTCGAATTCGTCGAGGTCGGTCCCGATCATCTGATCGGTGAAATCGTGCGTCTGCACAATGACCAGATCATAATCCAGGTTTATGAAGATACGACCGGTCTGGCGCCTGGTGTGGATGTTTACGGTTCCGGTCTGCCGCTCTCGGTCGAACTTGGTCCGGGCTTGATCGGAACTATTTACGACGGTGTCCAGCGACCGCTGGCTGAAATCAAGAAAGTCTCCGATCAGTATATCCACCGCGGTATAAAAGTGCCCGCCCTCGATCGTAAGAAAAGATGGCCTTTCGTGCCGATCGTGAGCACTGGAGATACTGTCAGCGGCGGCCAGGCTATCGGCACTGTTGCCGAAACCGCCCGCATCACTCAGAAAATCCTCGTGCCGCCCACCATTTCCGGCCGGGTAATCAAGATTGCCCCAGCCGGCGAATATCGGATCGAAGACGAAATTTGTGTAATAGAAAGTGGTAATAATCGGCATTCACTGACACTCTTCCAACGTTGGCCGGTTCGTCAACCGCGACCGGTACAAAATCGTCAAACCACTAACTTACCAATGATTACCGGTCAACGGGTAATCGATACCCTTTTCCCGATCGCCAAAGGCGGTACAGTCGCCATCCCGGGCGGTTTCGGTACCGGCAAGACTATGGTCGAACATCAAATTGCCAAATGGTCGGACGCCGATATCGTCGTCTATATCGGTTGTGGTGAACGCGGTAACGAAATGACCGATGTACTGAATGAATTTCCCAAACTGATCGATCCGCGTAGCGGGCGCCCGCTGATGGAACGTACCGTGTTAATTGCCAATACTTCCAATATGCCGGTTGCCGCCCGCGAGGCTTCGATTTACACCGGCATCACGATTGCCGAATATTTTCGCGATATGGGATACCATGTCGCCATCATGGCTGATTCGACTTCCCGCTGGGCGGAAGCTTTGCGGGAATTATCCGGACGCATGGAAGAGATGCCGGCTGAAGAAGGCTTCCCGGCTTATCTGCCGACCCGTTTGGCTGAATTTTATGAAAGAGCCGGGCTGTTCGAAACCCTCAATCATGAAACCGGTTCGATCACTATCGTGGGCGCCATCTCGCCGCCGGGTGGAGATTTTTCCGAACCGGTTACCCAGC
>JALOAB010000103.1 GCA_023229045.1 Fidelibacterota bacterium | reverse complement strand
GGTTGTAAGGAGTATATTGCCGTGGTAGAAACGGATACTGGGTGTATAAAACCAGACCGAATAAAACAGTCATAATAAAGGCTGGGAATGAGAAGTGAATATGACGCCGGTTATGACGAACATGGGCGATGTCCACTAACTTGTGCTTCCGTCTGAAAATAAGCGCCAGAAAAATTATAAATAGCAAAAAATAGAGTGCCATCAGGGCAAAATGAGTGAAATTATGGGCAATATATTTAATGATTTTTCCACTGGGTTTGCTGTAACCGATATTTTGATTAGCTAATGAAGGTAAGCGCTCAAATATCTTGGGATCCTCGAAACCGAAAACCAGCAAATGGGTATGCCAGTCTTTCAGACTCAAATTTGTCAGCATTGGCGAGCCTTCCCAACGATAATAAGGGACGGCTTCGATACCCGGAATTAGAATCAGATTGGGATAAGCCGCGTCGAGAGCATTGATCTCATTGATGTATTTTTTGGCACCGTATCTGCGGATCGAGTTCTCTTCAATTGAGAACTTTAGAAAATTTTCGAATGGTCGGATTCCATATGAAACTTTCATATGGTCGTGATCGGTTATAATGCCGACATCCAGGTTGTTGCGCGCGATAATGTCAGCCAACTCCGGCAGAGAATATTTTCCGCCGCTGACCTGTGAGTCAAAATGCAGACCAGCCCGTAGTAAAATATATCCCTGTCGGGCTTGTGATAGACCCGGGGCGACGCTCATCATCAAGATGACTATGAGCAAAACCGAAGCGTATTTTTTAGGCCAATTCATTCGTTTTACAGGTATTGTAAGCATAAATAACTCGCTTAATATAATTATCTATCGTGAAATATTCAGCCTTTTTCCGGTTTAATAAAGCCATGTCCCGTCGGAGTTCCGGATCGGAGGCAATCATTTGGATTGCATTAGCTAACGCTTCGGAGTTATCCGATTTTACCAGTAAGCCGTTACGACCATCCTGGACCAGTTCCGGAGTGCCGCCAACACGGGTTCCGATAATTGGCAATCCGCAAGCCATGGCTTCGATAATGACGTTGCCGAAACCTTCGTTCAACGACGTAAATACGAAAATATCGGAGGACGCCATGATTTGCGGAATATCGGAACGATAACCGAGAAACTGGATGCCTGACAATCCTAATTCGTCAGCCAGTTTTTCATTATATGATCGGTCGGAACCGTCGCCGACGATTAGGTATTCCAGATTTAAAGGATTGTTTTTTAAAATTGCCGCCGTGTTGAGTAGCATTGGCAGGTTTTTGACAGGCACAATCCGGCCGACCCAGCAAATCCTGATTATTTCATCAGGTGTTTTCGTTTTGGACTCTAAACTACTGACATTGAAAAACTGTGCCAGATCGACGCCGCCGGAAGTGACGTAAAATTTCCAGGGCGGTCCGATGCGCTCGCGGATGTGATCTCGCCGTCCGATCTCAGTCAGATTCAGAACCCGGTCACAACAATGGGTTGCGAATTTTTCCAAAATGATAAAACATTTGGAAATCAAGCGATTGTAATAACCGTAAAAAATATGCCCGTGCGGGGAGTGGAGGATTTTGGGGACTTTGGCCAGCCTTCCGGCGAAACGCCCCAGAAAGCCGGCTTTGGAAGTATTCGTATGTAAAATATCCGGTCGGAACTTTAGTATCAGGCGATAAATCTGAATAAAAGCCAGAATATCGAAAAAGAATGAGGGCTCGCGCGACAACGCCCTTAGGAAATACAGCCGGAAGCCATTTTTCCGCGTATAATCCGCCAGATCGAGCGACGGCTCGGTTGTTTTCCCGGAAACAAGCAGAACCTCGTAACCGTTTTTCACTAAACCGGCGGAGAGTTTTAAAGTGACATCAGTAGAACCGCCCTGATCGAGCCGGGTGATTATCTGCATGACTTTCGGCTGACGGGCTTTACTATTAATCGGTAGCCTCAACGATTGTCTTAATTTTTTTGAGAAGCGCCAATCCGATTTGAGTATGCGGAGGAATCAAAAGCAGATGCTCGGCCAGGTAGGTAGCTTGCGGAAAGTTATCATAAGTGCGCGGATTCAATTCCGGGAAAATATAATGGAGCGGCTTCTCGTACATCAGGGTGGTTTCAATGCCAATCTTAAGCAATTTCTCCTGCAAACGCTGGCGACGTCCAAGGTCATGAACGATCACCGGGAACTGATTGAAAGCCGCCATTGCGTCGGGCAAAATCGTCGGTGTGGTGAAACCCGGTCGTCCGGCGAAAATCCGCATCAATGCTAGTCCATTTCCAACGCGACGGTTGGTGAGTTGTTCAATGCGCCGCCAGAGGATTTTTCCGAGAGCGGCTTGCATATCGGTGTAAGCAAATGAGTCGAAGTGAGTGTGCAGAGTGGTGTATTTGAATTTGGCAAGAATAGGCGCCAGCGCCGTATAGCCCAGCGGTCGCACGGCCATTGACAAGCCGAGGAATCTCAGCCACATCAGGAATTCCGCTTTGTGACTGACCGGCGGCAGGTTTGCCGCCAAATCTTTGAGCAGAGCAGTGTAGCCTGGTTCTTTCCAGACGATGATGCCTCCGGCTAGAGTCGAGACGTTTTTGCCGCGATTCAGCGAATAAAATCCGAAAGGCGCAATAGCGCCGGTCTGGCGTCCGCCGATGACCGAGCCGAGCGAAGAGGCCGCGTCCTCAATTATGAATATTTCCTGTTCGGTTACAGCTTCAACGATTGGAGCTATATCGACAGGCAAACCGAACATGTGAACCGGCATAATCGCCAGTGTCTGGGGAGTGATAGCCGCCCGGATTTTGCGAATGTCAATATTGAACGTATCCGGATCGGTATCAACCAGCACGGCATTCAAGCCGGCGGCGCGGATTGGCAGGAGCAGAGAAGGAGCGGTGTAAGCCGGCAGGATGATCTCGTTGCGCTTATCGGAAATGCGAATTTTCTTGAACAGTTCCAGTAGTAGATAGCAAGCCGTCGTGCCGGAATTGACCAGAATTAGGTTTTCAACATCGAGATATTTCTTCAATGACCGGCTAAAGGCAGTTTGCGCCCGGTCGTTTTCACATAGACCCAGTGTAGCGCGCGCTATCTCGACGAGATCATAGGGTGTTCCGGCGGTTGGCATACGCAACATTTTCAAATTATTTCTCCCAGATGGTTAAATATCCCAGTGGAAAACCGGGCAGGGGTGAAGGGATCGCAATTCGCTCACTTTTTTTTATATTTAATTTTTGGACAAGCGGTTGAAATTCGCGCCGGCTGTGACCATGCGTGGTCAGTCGCCCGGTCAGTGAATTGATTCGATACTGGAGCCACAGATACGGATTACGGTTATTACGGTAATCGAAAATAATGCACCCGCCTTTTTTACAGACGCGATACATTTCGCTCAGGAGTACTTCGATCCGGCTGAAAGGGTGAATATTGATCAGGGTGTTCAAGCAAAAAACCGCCTCGAATTGTTCGGCGGCAAACGGCAGATTAAAGCCGTCGCCGATCATAAGGCGTTCGGCTGGAGCGCGGTTATCTTTAAAAAGCGTGCGAGCTTCGAAAATCGCGCGCCGGTCATAATCCAACCCGAAAGCGATGGTTTTATTCTCGGCAACAGCATAATATTCGAGCAGGAAAAGACCGTTGCCACAACCAATATCCAGCAGGCGCCCGGAAATCTGGCGGGCGATTGGCAGTGCCGCGGTGCGCACGCGCACGGAAGTCGCGGTCTGAAAAGCCGCGGCGCGGGTTTGATGCTGTAGATCGAGTTTGGTCATAGTATCTTATTAATTTCTTCGCTGATAATTTGCCAGTCGAAAGATTTGCGGGCGCGTTGCAGACCATATTGCCCGAGTTGGTTCATTAGAGTTTGGTTCTTGATAAGGGATACAATTGTACTTTTCACGGTAATTGGATTGGTGGGATCGGTTATAAATCCTGAACGGTCATGTTCAACGGCCGAAGCCACTCCGCCAAAATTACCGGCGATAACCGGTTTGCCGCAGGCGGACGCTTCCAGGAAAACGATGCCAAAACCTTCGTAATCACCGCGCAGGCGTGGATCGGCAGACGTCTGGCGATTGAGCAGGATAAAGATATCACACAGATTATAGAATTTTGGTAATTCAAGATCGTCGACATAGCCGCAGAAAATCACCCGATCGGCAACATTTAGATCTTTGCTTAATTGTCTGAGGCGCGTCTCTTCGCGCCCGCGCCCGACGATCAGGTAAACCAGTTTGGGAAATTGCGAAGCAAGGTCTGCGACGGCGCGGATGACGACGTCGTGTCCTTTGCGCTCATCCAGTCGGGCGACGGTTAAAAGCACCTTTTTGCCGGACAGATCATATTTCCCGATCAGCGCCGGATCTTTCTCAGCCGGTTTGAAGATATTAGTATCGACACCCGGTGTAATAATGCGGAATTTTTCCGGCGGCAAATCCAGCGCCAGGAATTCATCGCGGGTGAAATGACTGTTCGGAATGATCCATTCCGCATTGTTCAGAAACACCTTTATAAATTTCGAGAGGAGGCGACTGCGTCCGAAGCGAAAAGTTTCCGAGCCGTACACATAGACAATATATGGAACGCCGTATAATTTGTTCATCAGCCACCCGGCAAAGCCGGACGACAGCACCTGCCCGCAGTGGATTCTGCGGAAGTGGTGTTTCCGATGAAGGATGAGCGTCCAAAATGCATATAGCAAGCCCTTGAACAATTTGTCACGGGTTGCATCGCCGGAAGGGATCCGCCGCCGGATAGTATTCAGAGCAAGGCTGTGGTCACACTTTTCCCAGTCGGGATCTTTGGGACAAAGGATGTAATTATTTTCTTTTAGTAACAGTCGCCAGATTTGATAAAAATAGGTTGCTATGCCGCTAACTACCGGTGGAAAATCACCCGGAATCAGAAGTGTATTTTGACTATACATCCTGTTCTTTTAAGGTTAAATAACCGAGCAGATAACCGCATAAATATAATACTAAACTCAACCAGTAAAACACCTGAAAAGTTACGATGGTTTTTAAGAGACGCCAAATATAGCTGACGATTCTGGTTATTAGCGATCTTTTGGCGGCGACCTCGGCGCCGTGTTCGGTTGTCAGTTCGACTACAAATTGCGGATAGAATTTATTGACGTAAGCCGCCATTTTGCCATTGCGGTAAAATTGCCGGACGAATTTCCTGAAAGTCGAAGGCGGCAGGTGGTGAATGTTTAATTCCGGCAAAACCACCACGCGATAGCCGGCCTGGCGGATTTCCTGTCGTAAATACGGATCCAGTCCGCGCGGGATCAATTCGTTTTCACCGCCGATTTTAAGGAAGACTTCGCGCGGAATTATGCAACAGGGATGTTCGGCCAGATCGCTGTCGGTAATTGCGCTTACAACGGGCGAAGTGCGGCGGGGCAATTCGCGCATTACGCGGCGTACAAACCAGCCGGCGTCATCCGGGACGAGATTGGCTACTCCGGCCATTCCGATCTCGGGATGGTTCTCCAGATGGATCTGCATTTTTTCCAGCAGATCGTCGGAACCCAGGCGCGTGTCATCATCGAACGTGACTAAATATTTACCGGCGGCTAATGCCGCTCCGCAGTTGATGGCGCGTCCCTGACGGGTATCGCCGATAATCAGGATGATTTCAAAATTACGAAAAGTCTGGCGGTAGATCTGGCTCATTAATCCCGGCAGAAATTCCTGGCGAGCGGCGCCCATCGTGGGAATAATGATACTGATAACCGGTGTGGCGACGTTTTCAGGTCGGTGAATCTCGATGCGCCCTTCTGAAGCGCCTTTCGGGTATTTAACGTACGGACGGCTGATGTTGCCGGTATGAGTCGTAATTTTCAATCTATGCTCAAAAATCAAAAGTCAAATTGGATTTAAACATGTCAGAAATTGGAGAAATGGATATTAAGAATCAAGAAAAATAAGAATATTAAGAGAACCGATCGTGTAGAATTACCAGAAGCTCTTATATCAAAGTCCGTTCGACTCAATCCTTTTTTCTTGGGAGCCACACTTTCATTTTCCCGACTCCCCGGTTCGACCAAACATAATAGGGAATCAGGATCAATTCATGATCACCATAATGACCTTTTAAGATATTCACGTTTTCAGACAAGACAGCGCCTTTTTCGATGTTTAGTCGAACGTCATCCGGGATTGCAACATCCGCTAACCGGTCATTATCAATTTCTTCAGCACAGTAAACGATGGGTCCGCATTCAAAGGCGATTTTATCGAGATTATCGTCTACATTCGGATGAGATACAACCTTGCGAACCGCGATTGGCAGTCTCAATTCAATTTTATCGCCCTGAGACCATTCCCTGGTTATTTCAACATAGCTTTTCTTAAGTGCGATTTTCTGTTCTTGACTGTTGATGAACAAACGCACCGGTGCGGGATTATTATCCAGATAGGTATACAGGTCGCCGGGAACCGTCTCATTGTGCGCCCAACCCGGGACACGCACTTTCAGGGTGAAATTCATCTTTTGCGCCGGGTTTACCGTTATGTTTATGCCTCCGCTCCAGGGATAGGCAGTTTGTTGGATTAGTTCGATTTTCTTTTTATTGATAACAACTTGCGCCTTGCTGGAAATAAACAGATTAATATAAATACTGTCTTTGTCAGTGGCGTAAATCAGTTCGGGCACTGAGGGAAGAAAGCGGATGAGATTGGTCGGACAGCAGGAGCAATCGAACCATGGTTGGCGGGTGGCGGCGCCTTGATTGAAATTATATTTTCCGTCTGATTCAAGCGGATTGGGATAGAAGAATTTTTTACCATCCAGTGAAATTCCTGAAATCAGCCCGTTGTATAAAGTGCGCTCGATAATGTCGTAGTATCGCGAGTCTCCGATCAACCGAAACAGGCGCTGATTCCAGCAAACACTGCCGATCGCGGCGCAGGTTTCATTATAAGCCGTCAAATTGGGCAATTCGTAATTATCACCGAATGCTTCGCCGTCGTGTCGCGAACCCACTCCGCCGGTCAGGTACATTTTTTGGGTAACGATATTTTTCCAGATTTTCAGTAGTGTATTGAGATAAACCGAATCCTGATAAATCGCCGCAATATCCGTCATGCCGGCGTACATATATTCCGCCCGTACGGCGTGTCCGACGGCTTCGGTTTGTTTAGTTACTGGTAAATGATCCTGACTATATTCTCCGTATAACTGATGAGTAGTGCTGTCGCCGCGCTGTTCGAGAAAGAACATAGCCAGCTCTAAGTACTTTTCGTTTTTAGTAATGTGGTAAAGTTTGATCAGACCCGTTTCGACGACCTGATGTCCGGGCGGCACCCGCAATTTATCCGGAGCGAAGCTGGCAACCAGTAGGTCGGCATTTTTCAGGGCAATATTCAGAAAATTTCTTTTGCCGGTCGCCCGATAATGCGCGGCCGCGGCTTCGAACAAATGACCGCTGTTATATAATTCATGATTGGATTCTTCGTGATCCCAGCGATTCGGCGAAGGCTGAGCCCACCAGGCCGGCGGATGCAGACGGTCGATCGTAAACCAGGTGGTGAGGTAACCATCCGGTTCCTGTCCGGTTTTAATAATGGCTATGACGGAATCCAGAAAGTCATCGAGACCCGCATTCGGATGACTTATCAATGAAAGGGAAGCGCCTTCGATGATTTTGTATAAATCGGTATCGTCGAACGGCATTTTGCCTCTCACAGGAC
>JALOAB010000102.1 GCA_023229045.1 Fidelibacterota bacterium | reverse complement strand
GGTGTATATGATAACGTCAATAATAATACCGCCACCATGTGGGTCGAAAACAGCACGCATGTCATGGCTCAGGGCATGATTTATAAGTTCCGCAACTATCCGGTAGACAGAATTGTTTTCAACCATAATACCTTTGTCAATATGTCGGGCAATGTTTTTGAGACTCTCGGATACCAGAGATATATGGTTGTTGTTAACAATATTTTTGTAAATAGCAACCTACAGCCTTACCTGACTGGTTTGGATGCTGGTGAAACCGATGCCGATAACCTGCCGATGGGTATTATTAATATTGACACCCTGCCGTCCGGTTATGAAAATCTGCCCAGGAAAATGCTGGTTGACAAGAACGTTGTTTACTGGGATCCCAAATTCGCGGATATGGTTCAGACCTGCAAAACCAACCTGGTTAATTTTTCAGACGACTGGCATGATCAGATGATTACGATGAATACCAGAACGCAGGCGATGTTTGATGATAATACCAATTATCCCTATTTGATTGAAGGCACCTGGTATGAAAAGTGCCCGAATTTTACCGATCCTAAAGACCTGCTAACCGTTGGAGTCGATTCAATCAAGGCATTTAGCGTAGGCACTGTTGATACGACCAGCGGTGATGTGCTGATGGTCTGGAGGAAGGTAGCTACGGATCTTAATACTGATTATATCTATTCAGACTGGCCCATTCCGGTTAATCTGGCTTATGATGATGCCGATCTATTGGAAGGTGGTCTCGGTGGATTCCCGGTTGGTGATCTGAACTGGTTCCCGACTCAAAAAGCGGCCTGGGAAGCTCAGAAAAATACCGAACTTAGCGCTATTAACGATCAATTGTCCATTAAGGAAACGGCTAAAAAAGCGAGTAACTTCAAGCTCAATCAAAACTTCCCGAATCCGTTCAACCCGACTACGACGATTAGCTACACAATCCCGAAATCGGGCAACGTGACCCTGAAGGTTTTCAACATGCTGGGACATGAAGTTGCCACTCTGGTCGATGGCTACAACAATGCCAATCAGGCCTATAGCATTGAGTTCGATGGTACTTCTCTCTCCAGTGGAGTCTATTTCTATACCCTCACCTTTGATAACAAGACAGTATCCAAGAAGATGGTATTAATGAAATAGTCGTGAACATTATCAATTCGATGTTTACATTGTGTGAAACCCCGGTATTTATTGCCGGGGTTTCGCATAATAGGATGTCAATCAACGTACTTAATAACAATTTACAGAATAGGTCATATTTCTTTAAATCCGATGAAACTAATCATGGCTGATTATGCGTTTAATGAGTGTGAATTCAGCAGTAAGTTTGTTATCTTTAAGTCCTGAATATTTTGCAATTAAATGAGGTTTATTATGAAATCATATTGTTACTTCTTAATTCTGTCAGTCTCAGTCATAGTTGGCACATTTTTAGGATGTGATAAACAAACTCAGCCCGGTCAAAAAACCATAGCGGTAATCGAGCCCAGCTATAAAATCAGTTTTATGGAATTAAATAAATATGTCCATGATGATTTCTTTCACCGCAGATTCAGAGATAAAAATGAAGCCTATACCCGAGCGCTGGATGAAATGATTTTAAAACAGTTAAAGTGTATCGACTTTTTCGAAAAAGGGATGAATGAAGATCGGCAATTAGTTCAAAGTATCCAGCGGTACATCAACGAAGAATTAATTGTTAAATATTTCGAATCTGAATATCTGGGAAAATATGCCAATGAGGAATTTGCCCGGAAGTTTTATGATCAGATGGGCAAAGAGGTGCATTATCAACAGATAGTGCTAAATAAGCCTAAAAACGCCTCGGATGATCAGCTGAAATCACTGGAAAATCAAGTGCTTGAGATAAAAGCGCAAGCCGAAAAAGGCGTTAATTTTAAAGAATTGATTAAAAAATATGCCGAGACCGGAGCAGAAAGTGATGAATATTCCAAGGCAATAATGGACTGGCGCTCAAGCATGGACACTCCGCATAACCGGGTGATTTTTAATCTTAATAAAGGCGAATTTCGTATTCTTGACGAATATCACGCTTACTACATCATCAATATCACTGATGTAAAGAAAATTAAACTTGAACCATTTACAAAATTAAAGAATGAGCTGATTTCCAAACTAAGTGAAAGTTACTACCACACGAGTTTGAATGAATATGACCGGGACAAAAACAATGCGGTCGAACCGAACGAAATAAAATGGAACGAAAAAGCGCTTGACCAGATTATCGAATGGTCTAAAATTCCGAAGTTCTACACAGATATTTATGTAGATACTATGCAAAAAGCAATCGCAGATGGCAGGAATATGACGATATTTACTTATCCGGAAGGGCAGATCGATTTATATGAGTTTCTTAGACTTCTGAATGAAGTCCTGATTCTGAGTGATAGCCGGGATCTGAATAAAAAGACGCTCAAGGATTTTATCGTGGAAGCTGTGCGGAGTGACAAAATTATCCGCAAGGCACGCGACTTAGGATTTGTAAAAAAGGTTTTTCATCCCTATACCAATAATCCCGTCCTAAAGATAAAAATTATCGAACTGTACGACCAGGAAATGATCGAATCTCAAATTCCCGAACCTTCTGCCACTGCGCTTGCAGAATTTTATCAGGCTAATCGGGATTCGTTATACTATCAACTGGAAAAAATCAATCTCTACGCGATGATCTATTCCGATAAATCCGCCGCTGAACAGATTTGGACGAAAATCCAGCAGGGGACACCTTTTAATAAAGCCAGCGATCGCTGGTTTGTAAAGACATTTATTAAAGATCGCGCGGGGCAGATAAAATCCTACCTGAGTAAAGAGCCGCCATATTTAGGTGAAGCCGCATTTAAATTGCAGGAATCTGAAGTCGATGGAATAATCGAATATACCGATTCAGAGAAGGGGCGCCAGTACGCCGTGGTTTATTGTAAAAGGAGAATCCCCGAAAAACAACTGACTTACAATGAAGTGCAAGGATCCATCAAGGATGACTTTATAAATTACCATCGTGAAAAATTAAGTAGAGAAGTAACAAAATCGCTCAATGATAAATATCAGGTTACCATTCATGATAAAGTACTGGCAAAAATACTGAAATCTATTGACAAGCGAGCGTCTTCATCGACTGCAAAAAAAAGTTAAATATCATGATTTTCTGGTTCATCAATCTAAAGGCGTCCATCCAATGCCAAGCAGGGTTACAGTGAGAAATATTGGCGGTTTCGGCTAGATGCGCGATTGTGAAGTTTGTCTCATTATGAATCAAAAAAACCTGGCATGTCTGAATTTATTTTTAATCTCCACCGCGCTTATCTGCTTTGAGATTATTTCCACCCGCATATCTTCGGTAATTTTTGTCAATAATTATGCTTTTATCATTCTTTCGCTGGCTATTCTCGGACTTGGAACAGGTGGCGTTTTTTCATATTATAAAATCCACTCGACAACCACTGCGGATGTCATTAGGATAATCAGTCGGTTTGTATTTTTTACCGCAATATCTTTAGGTTTATTCATAACCAGCGTGATCTGGTTTTCGATTACCAACCCGTTTGTCTATTTTCCACTTCTATTTCTGCCGTTCTTTTTAGCCGGGACTGTTTATGCGTTGATTTTTAAAACATTCGCCGGGGACAGTTTCCAAGTCTATGCCGCGGATCTGATAGGAGCCGCATTGGGTTCGGGAGCATCGATCGCGGCTTTTAAATTATTTACTGTGCCCAATGCCGTTATTTTTCTGGCGTTGATCTTGTTCCTGGCGGCGGTCAATTTCGGGCGGGGCTTTCTCAAGAAAAAGATTATAACAGGGCTATATTCAATCGTCATTTTGGGTATGCTTCTGCTGGGATTTTTAGGACATAGGAATATTCTGGGAGAAGTGCCGATCGGAAATTTTCCCGAAAAGGATTTTTATTATGTTTATCCCGACCTTGATCGATTTGATTACGAGATCGCGGAAAGTCGTTGGAGTCTGTATGGTCGCTCCGACCTGGTAGAATACTATAATCAGGACGCGGTCAAGCAGATCTTTATCGATGGCGCCGCCGGTACGCCGATGTACCGTTTCAATGGCGATCCGCAGAATCCGGGTCCAATGCTGTCAAATATCCTGGTCAGTCAATCAACCACCATCCCGTTCATGTTTCTCAGAGAACATGAAAAAAACAATATGCTGGTTATCGGTCCGGGTGGCGGGAAAGAAGTATTAGTCGGTCTGCTGACGGGAGTCCGCTATATCACCGGCGTTGAAGTGAATCCGGATTTTGTGGATATTGTCAAAGAGCAAAGTTCTTTCAACGGTGGGATTTATACCATTTTTCCCAATATCCGAATCTTCGTCAAAGAGGGGCGCCATTTTATCAAAAGGGCGGATCAAAAGTACGACCTGGTTGTGATGGCATTGCCGTCAACCGAACAATTACAAAATATCGATAATCTGGCGACGAGTGAAAATTATCTTCTGACCGTTGAAGCCATTCAGGATTATCTGAAAATATTGACCCCTGAAGGGAGCCTTATTTTCACGGTGCACAACCGCTGGGAACTGATTCGCCTGATCGTTACCACGCTGTATGCTTTCGCCGATAGGGGAATCAGTAATCAGGAAGCGTTGAATCATTTTGTCATTTTGGGAGATGACTACACCCCGACGATAGTGATTAAAAAGAATGCTTACTCACCAGGTGAAATTGATCGCATCCAGAGCGCGAGCAAACAATTACCGCCAGGGCTCGCTTCGGTCACATATTTGCCTTATCATTGGGAGGAGATCGATGACACTATCGAAAATAAACTGCTCAAAACTCTCAGAGACCGCCTGATTCCGCTGAGACAGTTAATCAAACAGGATCAATACGATATTTCGCCGGTCTATGATGACAGCCCGTATTTTTACAAAGTCAATCGGGGCGTTCAGCCTGATTATTTATGGCTTTTTATGGGAGTAATCTTTTTTGGGATCGTTTTAAGCGTTGCGCCCATGATCAAAATAAAGAGATCAATTGTCAAGAAAGAGGTCCGGAATATTATCTATCCATTGGTAATTTTCATATCGATAGGCATTGGTTTCATGATCATAGAAATCACCCTTTTTCAGAAATTGATCCTTTATCTGGGTTCGCCGACGATCTCTCTTTCGATATTATTATCCTCATTATTAACCGGGATGGGGCTGGGTAGTTTTTGGGGTAGTAAATTTCATCCCAAAAATCCGCAGAAGCGCCTGAAATTCATTAGTCTGGTGATAATCCTGTTTGGTGTTGTCACTTTTTTACTTTTTCCTTATCTACTTAATGAATTGTTAATCTATAGCCAGGCGTTGCGTTCGATTGTTTGTTTCTGTTTAATGTTACCGTTAGGATTTTTAATGGGGATACCATTTCCCTCTGCCATTGAACTACTAAAGTTAAATAATCTGGAAAAATACATACCCTGGATGTATGGTATCAATGGGATTATGTCGGTTGCAGGTTCGGTATCGGCAGTTATTCTGTCGATGACTTTTGGTTTTTCGGCGACATTTTTTATAGGATTGAGTTTATATCTGATAGTTTTTTTGGCTACCATTTATATCAGTATTGTCCCAAAAAAGTCTGTCAAGGCGCGTCGGAAGTGAATCAATGTTATTCTTTATTAATTTTTATTAAAAGGAGTTATTTGATGAAAGGAGATTTTATGTCATTCGGTAAGAAATTCTACTGGATTATTCTGATAATAGCATTAGTTGGATTGTTTATGTCTTTGCATGCCGCGGATAATAAAGGATTAGCACTCAATGACCAGGACTATTTTGAAATGCCCGGTCTGAATGTTCTCGTATTTCATAACACTTTTTCCGAAGGACATCAGGGCGGACTGGAAATCATTCAGCATGAAAATCGCGTCGCCACCAACGGCGAAATTCGCATAAACGCCACGCCCGGTCAGTGGCAACCGACCGCTAAGTTGGGAGAAGGGCTACAGAAACGCGGCGTCAGTCCCCAGACTCTGGCTGTTGAAAGTCGTAAGGTCAATCGCAAAAAGAATGAAATCAGCATTCCCTGCAGTTATCCGGATGAATCCTTAAATCGCCAGGGATTCAATCCGATTATTTATCCCGACCTGAATATAAAATATACCATTCGGGTAAAGGCTAAAGGACAATCAATTTTCGTGACGGTTGACTTTGATGAACCGATCCCGGAAGATTGGGTAGGGCGGATTGGATACAACCTGGAGCTATTTCCGGGTAATTTGTACGGGAAGCACTATTACATGGATGGCAAATCCGGAATCTTTCCGCGCCAGCCGGAAGGCGAGGCTCGTCTTAATCAGGTTAATGAAGCCGAAGCGCCGCCTATGGCTGAAGGGCAATCATTGATTGTTGCGCCGGAAAGTGATCTCTTGCGGATGAAAATTGAAAGTAAGGGGAGCAAACTCGTATTGCTGGACGGTAGTCTGCAACACAATAACGGCTGGTTTGTGGTGCGTTCACTGGTTCCGCGGGGCGCTACCAAAAAGGCGATCGAGTGGGTCATAACACCCCACGTCATGCCCGGTTTCAAATACGAACCGGTCATTCACATTTCGCAGGTTGGCTATCATCCCGATCAGAAAAAGATTGCCTATATCGAACTGGATAAGCGCGAGACAGATATCCGGAATGTGATTTTGTATAAAGTGTCTCCTGATGGTAAATATCAAACGGTGGTTGATCAAAAACCAAAAGAATGGGGACAATACCTGCGTTATAAATATGCCCTACTTGATTTTTCCGATGTGAAGGAATCCGGTATTTACCTGGTAAAATATGGCAATCAGATCAGCAATTCGTTTCAGATTGGTCCCGATGTATATAAACACAATGTCTGGCAACCGACCCTGGATTACTTTGTGCCGATCCAGATGTGTCATATGCGGGTCAACCAAAAATATCGGGTCTGGCACGGCGCTTGTCATATGGACGACGCCCTGATGATGCCGCTCAATATCAGACATTTCGATGGCTATAATAATGAAGGCATGACTTCCAATCTGACCAAGTATAAACCGCTGGAACATGTTCCCGGTCTGAATATCGGCGGCTGGCATGACGCCGGCGATTATGACCTGCGGGTCGAGTCCCAGGCTCAGGCGGTTATGATGCTGGCGCAGGCTTATGAGGAGTTCGGGATTAATTGGGACAATACCTTCGTCGATCAGGAAAATCATCACGTCGAGATTCACCAGCCGGATGGCAAACCTGATCTCCTGCAACAGGTTGAACATGGCGTTCTGGCGATTCTCTCCGGGTACCGGCAGTTTGGGCGCCTGTATCGCGGTATCATCTGTCCGACCCTCCGTCAATATGTGATGCTCGGCGACGGCTCAACCATGACGGATGGTAAAGCTTTCGATGACGAAAAGGCCAAAGCCAAAGCCGCGAGTCTGGACGAAATGTGGTACAAAAAAGTAGCCAATCGCTATTCGAAAGTATTCGATCCGGAGTTGAATGCTCATGAAATTCAGGCTTACGTCCCGGATCTGGATGATCGTTTGGTCTTCACGGATGATAAAGCCGATCTGCAGTTGGTAGGAGCCACCGCTTTAGCAATTGGCGCCAGGGTTTTAAAAGGATATAACGATGCCCTCGCGGAAGAGTGTCTGACTGTGGCTGAAGCTCTCTATGCGACCAATAAGGATCAAAGTACGGTCAGTGAATTTATGGGTCGCGGTTCGCACA
>JALOAB010000100.1 GCA_023229045.1 Fidelibacterota bacterium | reverse complement strand
CAAACCAAAATATCTTCCGGCGATAATAAAACAGCCCGTTAAAACAATATCCCCAGTGTCCAGTTAAAGGTCGGAATCCAGTTGACTTTTTTATCGTTATACCACTTTCCGTTGATCTGATAGCTTACCTGACCGATTCCCAGACTAACCGACGGCGATGAAACCAGAAAATTAAAAAGCGTGCCGGTTATGCCGATTTCTATCAGGCCGCCTTCAAATTTGCAGGGCGCCCTAAAGGACAACGGCGGCCAGGAAAATACTTCTGCCCAGAAGTCGTTGGTATAAGTAAAATTCGCATAGCTTCCGCCGATTCCGACAAAAGGGCCTCGTCCATCAGGATTGTAATAATACCGCAAACTACCGGATAGAACGTTAACATTTTTCAGGATGCTTCCGAAAAAAATTATATCGGCTTCTCCCGTCGCGCCTAAAGGCATGACATTACGGGAATAAAAATAGGATAAACGCACTTCGCCATGCCTGAAAATCATACGGCGGGCTACGGTTATATCCGCACACCGCCAGATTAGCCGTACCGGCTTGATTGTTACATACCATTTCTTTTTCAGAGTCGGATCGGGCGGTCGTTGGAAGGGTGGTTCGGGCGGATTCAGATCGCCGGTGTGCCTGACGATTTTAGGATAGTCATCATAACTCCAGACATTGCTCTGATTAATGTCGATAATATTCTCGAAAGCGTCATAATTGATGCGCAAGGATTTCGAAGGTTTTAAGGCGCTTACGGCAGTTGCCGAGTCGCCGTCACTGATAGTGGCGATAACGGACTTTTCAATAACAAACAGGTTTCTTTCGTTAACAATAAAAACCTCGTCTTTTTTCGTGCCGACTATGCGACCGGCGATTCGGACTTTATTGATCAATTCAAATGTTGCAGTTTGCGCCACGCTTACCAGTCCGAGAATCATCAGGAGAATGCTGAAAATGCACAATATCCCTCTTGAATTCCGGTCGGTTAACTGTCCTGTCATATTTTCCCCCTTGCCATGACGGTCATTTGGTTCTCTCTGTCGGTCTCGATTCCGCGCGACACCTGATTTTAAAGCACATTTTCAAGTAAATCAAGGTTAGATCAATGAGAAAGCCCACATTTATTTTCAATATTAAATAATTTTGCCCAGTTTAAATTGTGTTAGCGGGCGCCGAATTAAAGCGTGACATCCATCGTATGAGTTACCAGGCTCAGAACTCATCTTTTAAAAATCCACGGTTTTCTCTATCTTATACCCTGAAATGGATAAAGCAGTGACTTCGATCCGTATCCCGATTAAAAGCAATAGGAGATAATTAATGAATCCGTACATTTTTCGTGAATATGATATCCGGGGTGTTGTCGAGGATGATTTTCCCGACGAAGTAGTTGAACTTTTAGGAAAAGGATTGGGAACCTATTTCCACGAGAAAAAAGCCCGGACACTCGCACTTAGCGGAGACATTCGGCTATCGACGCCGCATTTGAAATCGATTCTGTCAAAAGGACTCTTATCGACCGGCATTGATATTATCGATCTGGGAATCGTGCCGACGCCAGTCAATTATTACAGCATGTTTACTCTGCCAATAGATGGCGCGATCCAGATTACCGGCAGTCATAATCCGGCCAACATGAACGGTTTTAAAATCAGCCTTAACCAAAAAGCCGTTTTCGGCGACCAGATTCAATCCATTAAAAAAATAATCGAAAAAGGCGTTTTTGCTAATGGCACAGGACGCCTGAGTGAAAAATCTCTGCTGGAAGATTATAAACAGATGATCGTTTCAAAGATTCAATTAGCACGTCCAATGAAAATCGCCATGGATTGCGGCAATGGTTCAGCCGCCCTGACCGGTCCCGAAATATTTAAGAAAATCGGATGCCAGGTCACCGAATTGTATTGCGATGTCGATGGCCGTTTTCCGAATCATCACCCTGACCCGACAGTTCCCAAGAATCTGAAAGACCTGATCGCGGAAGTGCAGAAAGGCGGTTATGACTTCGGAGTAGCTTTTGACGGCGACGCCGACCGTATCGGAGTGGTGGATGACCTCGGTCAGATCATCTGGGCTGATTACCTGATGATTCTGTTTCTGGAAGAGGTTGCCCGCCCGGGTGTGCCGGTAATTTTCGATGTGAAATGCTCGCAGGCGCTGGAGGAAATGATCACAGCTTACGGTGGCAAACCATTGATCTGGAAGACTGGTCATTCTTTGATTAAGCAGAAGATGAAAGATGAAAACGTTCCCTTCGCCGGTGAAATGAGCGGACACCTGTTCATGGGCGACGAATATTTCGGGTATGACGATGCCGTGTATGTTGCCGCCCGGTTTGCGCGTCTGCTCTCGCGCTCATCTGAAAAAATCTCCGCGAAAATGAAACGCCTGCCCCACTATTACAGCACACCGGAAATGCGCCTGGAGTGTAAAGATGATCCCACCAAATTCAACATCGCCCGCCAGGCGGCGGAATATTTCAAAGCCCATTACGAATGTCTGGATGTCGATGGCGTGCGGATTAAGTTTGGCGACGGCTGGGGCTTGGTGCGCTCCTCCAATACCCAGCCCGTGATCGTGACCCGTTTCGAGGCTAAAACTGCCGACCGTCTGACTGAAATCCGCGATCTGGTATTAAATAAATTGCGCGAATTCGGTGAATTTAAACTTTAATATTTGATTAGCGCCGCTTACCGGATTTTTTTTACATAAAAATTGTAGTAAAATATTATGTGAATTTTCTGAATGAGGTTCGATGAATGTAGCTTTCAGCGATAAAATCCTGCGTCTGAGAGAAGAAATTGACCGGCAACTGAATAAAATCGATTTACCGGAAATATCAACGTCGCTCGCTCAGCCGATGCGTTTCAGTCTGAATGCCAGAGCTAAACGCCTGCGCCCGATCCTCGTTTTATTGGTTGGCGAGGATTTGGGTGGGAGTCGCCAGAATCTCATGCCCGCCGCCCTGGCGGTCGAAGTCCTGCACACCTTTACTCTGGTGCATGACGATATCATGGATAACGATTCAGTCCGCCGCGGCCAGCAGACCGTGCACGTCAAATGGAATGTCAATACCGCAATCCTGACCGGCGATGGTCTCAATGCCCTGGCCTTCCGGCTTTTGATGCAGACCAAATCGGTCCAACTCGATCGGATTGGGACTGAATTTAGCCAGGCCATGCTGGAGATTTGCGATGGGCAGGCTTTCGACTTGGCTTTTGAAAAAATTGACGGGATCGATACCGAGGATTATATGAACATGATCGCCCGCAAAACCGGTCGGCTGTTGGGATTGGCTTGCCAACTGGGAGCGCTGGTAGCCGACGCCAGTCCGAAAATTGTCAACAATCTCAATCTATTCGGTCAGGAACTGGGGCTGGCTTTTCAGATCCAGGATGATTTGTTGGAATTGACCGCCGATCAGGAAGCGATGGGAAAGAGCCTTGGGAGCGATTTAGCCGCCGGGAAAAAAACTTTTCCGGTCATTACGGCTTTAAATAACATGACTGAAAAACAGCGGCTTGCTTTTCTCTCTTTTCTAAAAGCTAACGCCGTTAACCGTCGTCTGATTGTTAGGGAGTTGACCAAACTCGGTGCGATTCAGCAAACCGCGGCTGTGATTGAAAAATTACTGACCAACGCCCGTCAAAGAATTACAAGTTTACCCGAACAATTACAGAACGATCTGAATGATATGATGGGGTTAATCGCGAGGCGCCAGTCCTGAGATGGTTAAAAAAACCGTCAGGATTCTTAACCGGCATGGCTTGCACACTCGCCCCGCAACCGTTCTGGTAACCAAAGCTGCTCAGTACAAATCCGAAATATATATCACCTATAAAAACGTGCGAGTCAACGTCAAAAGCATCCTCGGCGTTTTGGTGTTGGCGGTCGAACCTGACGCCGAAGTGACTTTCGATGCCAGCGGACCTGACGAAAATGAAGCCCTGGCGGCTGTTGTAGATTTGGTTGCCAATAAATTTAATACGGAATAATTTTGAAAATTATAAAGGGTATCTGCATTTCTCCTGGGGTCGCTATCGGTCCGGTCTACCGCTTTGAACCCGGGAAAGTAGTAATTCCGCAAACCTACATAACCGATAGTGAAGTTGAAAGCGAACTTGAAAAATTCAGACAAGCGACCGATCAGGCGGCCACGGAGCTGGAGCAGGTGCGCGATCTTGTCTTGAAGCATCTTGATGAAGAGCATGCCCGTCTGATCGACGCCCAGCTGATCGCTCTGACCGACGTAGAACTGACCAAAAAAGTCACCGAACTGATAAGGCGGGAACATCGTAATGTACTCTGGGCTTACTTTACAGCTATGGAATGGTATGAAACCGCACTGGCTAATTCGGCAAGTCAATTTCAGCAGGAACGTTTGATTGATTTGCAGGATATAAAGAAGCGGACTCTCCAGCATCTTACGTTGCATAGCAGTATTAATATTCCCCAAATGCCTGCTCCGGCGATTTGCGTCAGCGAGCGGATTTCGCCTTCTGAGCTTATCCAGCTACATAATCAGAATGCGCTTGGTATTATTACGAAGATTGGCGGGATGGATTCTCATGTTGGAATTCTGGCTAGAGCCTTTGCGATTCCCTATATGTCAAATATTGAAGAGATTGAAAAAATTGGCCAGGCCGATAAAATCATTCTGGACGCTGAGCGGGAGGTGGCGATTATCGACGCCAGACCGATTGATCTGGCCAAATATGAAACCAAAGCCCAGGAATTTAATATTCACCGTCGCCAGATGAAAAAGTCCTTCCCGCCGGCGATCTCGCGCGATGGCGTAGAAGCTGAAATTCTGCTGAATGCCGGCTTCGTTTCTGAGATAAAGGCGGTCAATCCGACCCTGATAAAAGGCATCGGTCTGTTTCGTACCGAATACCTCTGTCTGGAACGTGACGATGTACCCGGCGAGGAAGAGCAATTCAAAGCTTACCGGCAGATTCTAACGGCGATGAAGGGTAAACCGACGACTTTTCGCACGTTCGATTTCGGCCGTGAAAAAATGGTGTCAATTCTCGATCTGGAAATGTTTCAGCATGATGCTACTTTCGATACCTGGGGCGGAATCGGTTTTTGCCTGGATAATCCCTGGATCCTGAAAACCCAACTGCGCGCGCTTCTCCGCGCCAGCCAGTATGGACCGTTGAAAATTATGTTTCCACTGGTGTTGAATAAAGCCGAAATTCACCTGGCACTGAAAATATATCGCGAGGTACAGCGCGAGTTAAAGCAGGAAAACCAAACCTTTGATGTCGACATCCCACTTGGCGCCATGATCGAGACCAAGAGTATCCTTGACGAGCTCGAAGAACTAACAACGCTGTTAGATTTTTTCAGTGTCGGGACAAACGACCTGGCACTTTTCCTGCTCGGTTCGAAACGCGCCGACAATGTCTCGAAAAATTATTATCAGCCAATAATCTTTCAGGCTATTGATCGGATTGCAAAAGTCGGCCAGCCAAAGGCATTTTCGATTACGATTTGTGGTGAAATGGCTTCAGATCCGCTCGCTGTTTTGGGGCTTCTGGCGCTGGGGATTCGCTCTTTCAGCATGAGCGCCAGCGCCTTGATCGCGATTACGGATTTGATCCGTAGAGTCAATATTCAGCAGATCGGTTCGTTACGCGACGATTTGCTCTCGACGGCGAGTGTCCGGCAGACTTATAAACTTCTGCGCGACTGGCACCGGCGATACACTAAAGGTAAACACTTGTAAGAGCGGAAATGAATATTAATCCTTGATTTCACTCGACGGTTATGATATATTCAGACCTGAGATATGATAAAAGTTGCGCTCAGTAAGATAATTTACTACCCACCCAGTAAAGGTTATGCCCTGCTGTTAAAGGAAATTGGCGGCGAGCGCCAGATCCCGATTATTGTGGGTGTCTTTGAAGCTCAATCGATTGCCCTGGCCATCGAGGGGGTTAAAATGCCGCGACCAATGACTCACGACCTGTTCGTAAATGTTCTCCAGGAGTTTTCGGCACGTATCAATTCGGTAACGGTCAGCGACCTGGTTGACGGCACTTTTTACGCCCAGATCGAGATCGTTTTAAGCGATAATAAAACTCTGACGATCGACGCCCGTCCCAGCGACGCCATTGCTTTGGCATTACGCATGAAAGCCACTATCCAGATTTCCGAAGATGTTATGCAGGAAGCCGGTCAGTATCTGACCGCCAAACATCATAAGGAAACCAGAGCGGCTAATGAAAAAGATGACGCCCTTCCGGAAATCCAGAATATGGATCGTCTGTTTGAATTGCAGAATAATCTCCAGACTGCCATCGATGAAGAGAATTACGAGATGGCAGCCCGATTGCGCGACCAGATCAACCGCCTGCAACAGGAATTGAACATTAATTAAATGAATAAATTTTATCTGCCGCAGAATGACCAATAAACACGCTTTGAGATTACACTGACTGGTTAAATAAAAATATTTGTTTTTAAGGAATTAAAATTACGATATTTAGTTGCGCTAATAAAAAAAGAAAACCATAGTCAGCTAACTATAATTGTGTTGCGAGGGATTGTTTAGATGAGTAAAACCAACAACGATCAGATAAAACTGCAATTCTATGGTGTCAGAGGATCGTTTCCATCCGGACCAGATAATGCCGAATTGGAAGAAAAAATATTTTGGCTCCTCAAAGACGCCAGCCAATACTCTCTGAAGAATGACGACAGTATTCGTAAGTACATCCAGAGCTTACCGCCTCTCCGGAAAAATTTCGTAGGAGGCAATACCTCCTGCATTTATCTGAATGTAAACAACCATCATATAATTCTGGACGCTGGCTCCGGAATGCGGCATCTGGGACAATATCTGATGCGCCGGGAATTCGGAAAAGGGCGCGGTAAAGCTCATATTTTTATCAGCCATACCCATTGGGATCATATCATGGGATTTCCGTCTTTTCTGCCAGCTTTCAGATCCGGCAATGAAATTATTATTTACGGCGTACATAGCGGTCTTGAACAGCGTTTCGGCACTCAGCAGGAAGATGAATTTTTTCCGGTTTCACTCTCGGCTATGGGCGCCAATATCGATTTCGTGCAGATGCGCAAAGAGGAAACTATCAATCTGGGTGAAATAAAAATTACCAATACTATGCTCAATCATCCCGGTGGCTCTTTCGCCTATCGCCTGGAATATCGGGGGAAAATTGTCGTTTATGCCACCGATTCAGAATACAAGAACCTGGACGACGAACAGCTCCAGAGATATATTCAGTTTTTCCGGGATGCCGATGCCTTAATTTTCGATGCTCAATTTACGATTGAAGAGAGCCTCGAAAAGGAAAACTGGGGACACAGCACCGCCATTCAGGGCGTGAATATGGCAAGCCAGGCCGGCGTAAAAAACCTGTATTTTTTTCATCACGATCCCTCCTATTCGGACAAAAAACTACGGGGTATTTTGGATAATGCAATTATCTATCAAAAACAGAAAAACGCCGCTGGAAATCTCAATATTGACCTGGCCCGCGAAGGATTTGAAATAATTCTGTAACCCAGAATGACTACTTTTCAGCCGGCGTCAAATGCGTTCGGCAAGCGGTCTCTTGAAAATCGGGAATAAATTATCTAACTTTGCGCGGTGTCAATGCTAACAAGAAATATATTCACAGCAATATTTACCTTCGCCACGGCTGACCATTATAAAAATGCTATGATACTCTGGACCTATCATTTTGGTTACAAATAAATATCCTGCTTTTTCGTTTTCCACCAACTTTACTTTGAACTATTAATTTTAAGAAGGAATTGAGGAATGAATCGCAGGACTATTATCATTATTGGAGCCGCAGGACGCGACTTCCATAATTTTAACACTTTCTATCGT
>JALOAB010000099.1 GCA_023229045.1 Fidelibacterota bacterium | reverse complement strand
AAATCGTGCAGATAAACGTCGAATGACTTGACAAATGCCCGCGCTCCGTCGGAATGTCCGTGCCCGCGCAGATCGAAAGTCTCAAAAACAAATCCGGCATCAGTCAGAAATTCAGCCACATGTTCGTAGCGTCCGGAGTGTTCCGCCAATCCATGCATACCTAAAATCACAGCTCGGGCTGGTTCGGTCGGTTTGTAAGTGCGGGTAAAGAGTCGCGTGCCGTCGAAAGCCATCAGTTCGCCAGTCAAACTGCGCGGTGGGAGAGCATCATTTTTATTCATAAAATCCTTATTCAATTTTGACAAAAATCCAAACCGATTTTACAATGACCGTCTCAGGATTTCAAGTAAATGTTGCTAAAGGTATCCATTTTGCAGTTGAAATACATCGCATTAATCCCTACTTTTATAGTAGAAAAAGAGAGGAGTAAAAAATGGATAGATTCGATAATAAGGGTATGATGATTATCCCGAATCCGATGCGGAGCGAAATCGCCGGTAAACCCAAAGTGATCATCATAGATCAACTTTTCTGTCCTAACGGACATAATCTCATCAGTCAACGCGTCATTTTCAGCGGCTATCCGGGATTGCTGATTAAAGTCCGGCAGGATGATGCCAGCGGCCTTGTGGCGCTCAGCCCATTCTATGGCGAACATTCGCGCTTTGCACTTGATATCGACCTGATCGACCGGAAACTTCTGAAGTTGCTGTGTCCGGTTTGCAATGTGGAATTTCCGGTAATTTCACCCTGTGAATGCGGCGGCAATCTGGTAGCCATTTTTCTGACCAAAGAAAATAACTTCAACGAATGTGTGGGACTCTGCACGCGCGTCAATTGCCATAACTCACGCATCGTTCACGGCGGCGAATTGATTACGCGCTCAATGATTGAGTCGCTCTAAACAAGTACATTAAATCTCAGTGGAAAATCTTCAGGGGGTTTGATACGATATCAAACTCTTATAGGCCAGAGCATAGCGTTTACCAAATTCGCGCAGTGAGTGAGCGTTAAAGTGCAAGCCGTCATCCTTAGCCACTAAACCGTCGGCCGAAACGCAGGCATAATCCGGCAGAGTCGTTTCCAGTTCCTTCAAAACCGCAGAAATCTGCCGACCGTAAGGACCGCCGACTGCGGCGTTGATGAAATCACCCAGTTCGCCGCTGATAAACGGCAGGTTTGGAGCATTCAGATCGCGACGCAAAGCCCACACCAGCATCACCAAACGGTCACCATATTGCTCTGCCATATGCTTATCTTTAGCATCATTTTCGCCCTGATGCCAGAGAATAGCGCCGAGTCGATTATTTTCCGGATCAGTTTTTTGGGTTTTCATCAGAGTGTCAAGTGTTTTCTGATATAAAGGAGTTCCCGGCAACCAATCAGCAATAGCCGTGGAATCAACCGCGCAGGGTATCAGCCCCACCCTATCAACTAAATCCCTTTTCAGAATTGATGAAGCGTAACTCATGCCGAGTCCGACGCCAGTCTGATCATTTCGATCACCATGAAGCGGTTCGACGGCTTTTTGCCAGCGATCGTTCCTGAATACCTGGATAAGTTCATTTTCTATCGGCAGAACGCGATCCATTTCGCCGTGTCCGACCATGTTGGATTGGCCGATTAATAAAAACAGGTGGCGGGAATTCATTTGATTATTCCTTTTTGGATGGTCGTCAGGCGACCGCTCCGGTTAGACGTTCGACAATCCGGACCGCTTCGTTGGCGTTCTTGCCATATCCGTGCGCGCCAATTGAGTCAGCATATTTTTGCGTTACCGGAGCGCCGCCAACTATTATTTTCACGGCGCTGTTATTTTTAAAAAAATTGACAACTTCCTTCATGTACATCATGGTGGTGGACAAAAGGGCGCTACACATTATAATATTGATGCCAGCCGCGGCGGCAGTGGCGTACTTTTCCACCGGGCAATTAATGCCCAGATCGAGAACTTCATAACCGGCGCCTTTTAACATTATAACGACTAAATTCTTGCCGATGTCGTGCAGATCACCCTTTACCGTGCCGACGGCGACCTTGCCGCGCGGCTTGCGATTGGATTTGGCGAGAATCGGCTCGATCAGAGTCAGTCCGGCCTGCATGGCGCGGGCCGCTATCAGCATTTCCGGCACATAAATTTCACTGCGGGCAAAACGCTCGCCGACTTCCCGCATCGCCGGAATCATCGAATCTTCCAGCAATTCGTTGACATCCGCGTGCTGGTCAATCGCACTTTGAAATATCTTTTGAACCGTGCTTCGGTCACCTCTCAGAATTGCCTGGTAGAGTTCTTGATTGCGTGTCATTTATCACTCCAATACATCTGTAACTAATTCAGACCAAATTTATACAATTCCTCGCGCGCGCCTGTTGAACTCCATCCGTTCATTGTAATGATTGCGTGTTGCGGATCGCGGCTGGCAATTATACTCAAGATTGACTTCCTAACCAATCATCTGCTTTCGCACGACTTCGCGCTGGTTATCATCATATACTATTTCGGCGACTGCCTGCAAATTCTCCGACGGGACATGAAAAGGGATATCGCATCCCGGCGACAGGATAAATCCGGTATCGCCCCCTTCATCGAGGTTGCGGATTGCTTCCCGGCGGCAGTCGTCCGGATTACCCATCAGCAGGGCTACCGTAAGGTTAAGATTGCCACTGAACGATTTATTATATTTTTGCGCCAGATCTTTTAATCCGGGGAGCGAAACCCGATCATCAACCGATAGGTTGTCCCAGGTCGCTTCGCACATACATTCGAGATTGCGCTCAATATTGCCGCATACGTGTAGTAACGAAAGCTTGCCGTTATTGCGGATATGCTCGAAAATCGGATTGAGCGCCGGCGTTACAAACTGGCGGAAATGCTCCGCCGAAATCTGGCTGGTTATAGGATCGACTACCGCAATCACATCCGCCCCGTTTTGCAGATAAAAATCGACGGACTGCCGGGCAATTCCGGAACAATAGTCGAGTAGTTCAACAATTCGGTCGGGATTATCATACATTTCGAGAAATATTTCATTGCCGAGCAGATGCAAGGCCAGGCTTAATGGCCCGCAAATCAATCCGTACAACGCCAAATCTCTTCCAAAATCCTGCCTGAAAATTTCCATGGCGCGCGCAATTTCAGGATAACGCCCCCTGGTGGTGGAAAATTCAGGCAAACTGCTGATAGTCTTGCCACTCAGCGCATCCAGCGGATGCGATACCACCGAAGGCGGCGCATCCTCCGACCATAGCAAATCGCAACCCAGTACCTCGGCTTCCACTTGAATATCGAACATTACCGGCAAACCATCCGGGCGATAGAGTTCGGCGGCTTTTTTCAGACCGGCGGCGATTTTATGACCCGATTTAAGATAATTCTCGGCAGTTGCTCCGATCAGTTTGCCACCGTGACAACCCACGAACGGCACCCAGGGTATGCGCGCAGTCTTTTGCCGCCGAAATGCCTGCCTGACTAATTCGCGTCCGGCTACGTCTGGATTTCCAGAATTTTTCACAAGGCAATTTTACACTATTTTAATATTATACAAAACTACTTTATCGAGATATAATGCCTTTATTTTATCATTTTATTGCAATATATTATCATTGTGAAAGATGTCCGGCTCAAACAGGACGATTTTATCACCAGCCAAAGTGGCGCGAATATTACCTTTAATCGTCTGGCCTGGGACAGCGGGCATCGACCGGAAAGTATCCAGGCCGGATCGGATCTGCGTTTTCATTCGCTGGCCAGCGACGTCACAGCTCTTCATTCCCACGATTTCGCCGAATTCTTTCTAATTATCGATGGAAAAGTTCGGCACATCGTCAATGGTGAGATTCAGGAACTTCAGACCGGCACTTTGACATTCATTCGTCCCAATGATACCCACGGCTTTGAAAAATTGGATAACTCAACTTGCGAAATGATCAATGTAGCCTTCAATCTGGAATTTCTGCTCGATCTGAGCGCCTATCTGGGCAACGATTATTTCCTGCGGCGCTATACCGGACCGGTACTCCCGCCGGTGTTTAAAATTTCCATCGCTGAAACCGAAGAACTGACCTTGCGCCTGATTCGTATGAACACCCTTCAGAAAACCGCCATTGATCTGGCGCGCCTGAAAGTCAAAATAATGCTGGCGGAAATCTTCACGCGTTTTTTCCTCGAAATGCCGCCGGTCGACGCCGAACGACCGCTCTGGTTCGATAAATTGTGTTCAGAGATGATCCGCAAGCAGAATTTGATCGGCGGTCTGCCAACCATGCTGAAACTGGCCGCCTGCACTCAGCAACATCTCTGCAAGTGCTTTCGTAAATATCTTAACGTTTCACCGACTGAATTCATTAATGAACAAAAAATCCGCCTGGCCGCCAAACTAATTATCGAAACCGACACTAAAATACTGGCCGTGGCGCTGGAACTTGGTTTTAAGAGCATCAGCCGCTTTTACAATTTATTCCGAAAATATTACGGCGTATCGCCAGCCCGACTGCGACAAATGAGTCGTCAAAAAGTAATTCCGATTTGATATTAATCAGGGGAAAAATCCGATTATACTAAAGTCTGAAGTTATTCTATCAGACGACCGCAATCCGGTTTAGGCGCCGGTGAAAATTAATTTTACAGGTAAATAATGACGGGTGCGGTGTAAATCTTCAACCGCAACATAGCGAAAGAAGTAATCGGCATATTCAGGTCGAAAATCGCCGATTTTATCAAAGTGCACAATCGGTTTGCGATTGGGATGCAGTTTTTCGAAAACTTCGCGCAATTGATCGCGATTGAAACCGACCAGATGGATTATATCGCAGTCGAGTTGGTTGATTTCTTCAAACTGGGCAGGATCGTTAACTTCGACTTCGATTTTTAGTTTTTTTCGGGCCTCTCCCAATTCGTTATTCAATCCAGCTATCACTTCCGCCGGCTTGCCGGCATAGATAAAGTGATTGCGGGTCAGATATATACGCTCGGAGATCCCGATGAAGGGCATTTCGCCTCCGCCGGTAGTAAAGGCTGAGCGTTCGATTTCTTCGAAAACCGGAGAAATGCTGTTGCCGGCGACCAGCTTTTTGCCATGATTGGCAAGAAATTTGACACTGTCGCGGGTGGCGGTTGCCAGTCCCGAGAGACTGCCGACCAGCCATTCGAGCAGACGCCGAATCTTTAACATTTCAGCTCCATTGCCGTCGAAAGTCAGAATCGTAGCATCGGCTGACAGTTCGGCACCTTCTTCGCAATGCCATTCGATTTTCACCTGTTGTCCGGCACTTTCCAGTAGTTTTTCGATTACGGCGCGCCCGGAGAACAGGGCGTCGTTCAGCATTACCAATTTTCCGGCTGAATGCAAATAATAGGGGGCGACGCTCTCGGTAGTGAGGTCGCCCTCACCTATTTCAACCTGTTTCATCCAGTTGAGGATTTGCTCAACCATGGATTTAGTCGTCTAAATCCATTTCGTAATCGTCGGGCATATCCAGCTCGATCGAAGCGAAGTCGATCTCAGCCTCGAGATCCATATCGCCGAAACTGCCGGGACGCTGGATCCTTTTTACCTTACGCATCCGACAGGGCTGTTCGCTCAGGATGTTTCTCTGCTCTTCAGTCAGAAGTTTAAGAAATTCAACTTTCCGATCGATTCTATTTTTATAGAGCCTGGCTTTTATGTCATTGATTTTTTTGACACTTTCATCGATTTTCTTCTGTTCGAGTTTTTCGATGGCTTCACGCAAATCAAGATTAGCCAGTTCCAAATCGGCGCGCAATTGAATATTCTGGCGGCGATACTTAAGGTTGATATTTTTGTGATCGGTTTTCTGCTGATCGGTTAACTTAAGCAGGTCTTGCATCGAGGTTTTATATTCACCCCGACACTGCATTTCCGTTCTTTTCATCGGCTGGCGTCCGGATTCAGCTTTGCCCTTACCAGCTGGTTGCGCCAGAATCAAAGCCGGCACGATTAGCAGGGTCAAGAAAAATAATCTGTTCTTTTTCATAATAACTCCTATTTTGTTTATTTTTTCATATCAGGCGGTGGGGGTTTTAAGCTTCGTAACATACGACGTCGGAAACGACTGTCGAATACCAAATATTTTAACTGCTGATTGGGAGACAGGATTGAACTCAGATTTTCAATAAATTGCTCCTTTTCGGTAATGATCTCTTTTTCGATCCGGGCAATCTTGCGGAGATATTTCTGTACATCAGTAGTACTGAAATGAATACCAGTACTGTCAGATTGCTGAGTGCTCAGGTCGATCTCGCGAATTAACTCCATCTGTTGATGTTGTTTTTGCCGTACCGAATCTTCATACGCTTTCAGTTTGGGGAAAAATTGTACGGCCTGTTCCGAGGTAAGTTCCAGGAATTCGGTCATTTTATAGATGCGCAAGGCTTCCATTTTCTCACGTCTTGCCGCCATATCCGCTCCCATCTCATCGGGATTCTCCGGTTGGGATGACGATTGAACACTCAAGCCCAGAATAAGTATAGATATCAATAATAACCAATTTTTTCTCACCTTATTGCCTCCTACTCACTATAGTGTAAAATTCTCAATTTCCTTCAGGAACGATTCGAATTCCCGGTCGGTCAGGTGGGCTGTGGCTACGATATAATCATCCACTGGTGCAGATCCGCTGGTTTCAATGATCTCAGCGCTGATTTTATGGCTAAGTTCGCTAGCAATCCGATCGTTCTCATTAGTATTGATTTGTTCAAAAGCAACTTCCGACATCTCGCTAAAAAAACCCGAATGGGTTAAATCGCTGTAGAGTTCTACCATGGTATTGTTATTCAACCACTGCCGTGAAAGAGAATTATGGCTAAATACATTCAAGCCCACAATTATCATTAATACGATCGAACTGAAGGCCGGAACCAGGTAGTACATCAATTTACGCTGACGGCGATTTCTCTGGAGTCGGTTTTGAATATTCACAACCAACTCGGCGCCGTAATTTTTATCGATAGGGATGTCAACCGGTTTTAAATCATTTAAAAGAGTGCGCGTACTCCGGCTGAACTTCAAACAAGTCGGGCAACCGTCCAGATGGTTTTCGACCAATTTTCTTTCATTTGCGTTCAGATCGCCTGAATAATATAGAGGAATCAAATCCTCGATCTGTTTACATATTTTCATAGGTTACTCCCATTTTGAGGAATGTCTGTCGCAGATTCTTGATCGCATGTGAAAAATTCACCTTAGCGGCATTTTCGGTCATGTTCAAAACAGCCGCAATTTCCTTAAAGGATAATTCCTGAAAGGAGCGCAAAATGACAACCATCTGTTGACGCGGCGGCAGTTTGGCGATTACCCGGCGTAAAAGATTACGGTCAGATCTATCCATCTTGGATTCGCCGGATTCGGCCGCAGTATCGGCGAATTCAAGCCCGAGGGTTTTTCGGATTTTCATCCGCCTCAGGTAATTTAAACCCTTGTTGATGGCAATCCGGTAAATCCAGGTCTCTACTGATGATTCCTGCCGGAATTTGGGCAGGCTCTGATAAACTTTGATGAATGTTTCCTGGGTCAAATCGTCCGCCTCGGCATGACTGCCAACCATGCGTCGGAATAATCCGTAAATACGCTGGTGATTTTCATGCACCAATTTGTTAAATGCCTGCTCATCGTACCCTGGATGTTTGAGAGACTGCTCGGCCAAATTATTCGATTCCTATTCACGTTGCTTTAGACAAAAAGCAACGGATAAAGGTTAAACACTAATTTGCAAATAAAAAATAGTGGTTATTTAAAGAACCGGTTAGTTCGAATTAAAGTAGAAATCCCACTTCCCCGGAAAAATCCGGAGAGCAGGTAAGTATAAATCCGATAGATAGTTCTAAACTATTCTGACTTTTCTTCTGGTTCTTTTTTTTCGGTCCGCGGCGGACGTGCATCGGCTAT
>JALOAB010000098.1 GCA_023229045.1 Fidelibacterota bacterium | reverse complement strand
AAATTAAATCCTGGAGACGATTACGTCATTCAGGAAAATGAAAAGGCGGTGGTTCTGCGATGAGCACCAAGACCAAATCCGATTGCATCGATGTCAAAAAGCTATCCAATTATGAAATCTTCGATGGCTTGTCAGAGAAATTCATCGAGCATTTCTGCGGCATCATCGACGTCATTGAGTTCGAAGCCGGCGAAACGATCATCCAGGAAGGCGCAGTCGGCAATTCGATCCTTCTGCTCCTGGACGGCAACGTCGAGATTTCGCAGGCATTAACCCTGAAAACCAATATAGCCGGCATCGATACCCGCGAGAAAAGTCTGATAAAACTTTCCAGCGACGCTCATCCGTTCTTCGGCGAAATGAGTCTCTTCAGCGACGACGACAAACGCACCGCCACCGTCAAGGCTATCGATAAATGTCTGGCCGGACGCATCAGCAAAATGGATTTCTTCCAAATCTGCAACTCCAACCCTTCCATCGGCAACCTCGTCATGCAGAATATCGCCCGCGTTCTGACCGGGCGCCTCAAACAGTCCAATCAAAACGTTCTGAAACTGACCACGGCTTTCAGCCTGCTGATGCAGGAATAAAAAATATAATCTCTTCAGATCGGAAAAAACGACTCCGGAGTGTGCCAAAAGCGTTGGCGCATTTCCGAGCGAAGTGAGGAAAGGAATACTGCGACTTCGTTCGCAGGCGTTAACACTGTTAATGTTCCGCAGGAACTCCACTGGAGCACTCCGAATTTATCGACCTTGATATTCTCCTGAATTCGATTTATTATCATATAATTGACTCAGGGGAGAAAATAAAAAAATATTTCTTGCCGTTCTGCTTTTTCTGGTATCGGTGCTTTATGCCCAGACCAATATTGCCGTGATTGACATTGAGGGGAAAAACATCTCCAAAACCGTGTTTCACATCACAAAATACAGCATATAAAGACGGCTTTTAAAAATAAACTTTGTTAATTTGGATTATAATTATACTTTCTTTTTAAATATTCATTAATAATAAGAGAGTTTTTACGAGCATAGAGCAAATGACACTCGATGTTAATACTTACATAATTCCATTACAGACGCCACAGATCTCTTTCTTACTCATCAGTCTAAATTTTATTATCACTTAATTTACAGGAGTTACTATCATGAGACGATTTATTAATAACTGGCTAAGGGGTATGCTAGTTGTATGCATTATCAGTTCTTTATCTTTCGCATACACGACCATTTCCACAAGTCCTGTTTCGGGGACATTGACTGTCGGAACCTACTATGTTCAGGAAAGTATCTGGGTTAACAGCGGAACCACACTGACGCTGGAAGCCGGTGTGATTTTAAAATTTGCAGAGGGTAAGCAATTAAATATTCAGGGAACGCTGGATGTCAACGGTTCCTCCGGGAGCAAGGTCTATTTTACCTCAATGAACGACAACAGCATAGGCGAAACCATCAGCGGATCGGACGGCAACCCTCAGCCGGGTGACTGGATTGGTGCTTATATTTGGCCGGGACCCGCCACGTTCGATCACTGTGTGTTCCGTTACGGCGGCAGCAGCGCATATTATACAAATCTCAAGTTTCATACCGGTTCCTCCGGACACTTTATTAACAGCACTTCAGAATACAGTTTAACCCACGGCTTATACGCGGATGGGGCGACGGATCTTGTGATCTCCGGCTCTACGTTCAGCCATAACGGAGGAAGCACCTATGACGGCGTGTATATAATTAACTCCGTTGCAGACATGACAAACAATACGATGAACAATAACGGCGGGTTCGGAGCCTACATCCGGAATGGTGCGGCAGGTACGTACACGGGCAATACGGGCTCGGATAACGGAATCGATGCCCTTGCCCTTGCGGCGCTTCAGGTCAGCTCAGATCTTTCCTGGTCCGCTTCCGACGCCTTTCCCATCCGATTGTACAAACCCGAAACCGGGTGGGGTGTAAGCATTGCCGAAGAGAGTACCCTCACCTTTGCCGCGGGGACTTTTCAGATCGATAACGCCGTAACGGTCAACGGGGCCGGAAATTTTGCTCTTTCTGCCGGCGCAACCCTGGAATTGAAAGGCGGTTACGATTACGGTATTAATGATCAGTTAACGGTCAGCGGAACAAAAAGCCTGCATGCTGGCGCAAATTATAAATTTAGCGGCGCCGACGCCCAAGTGAGCGGTTCCGAATTTCCCGCCGCAGTCAATAACCTGACCCTCAACAACAGCGCCGGACTTACCTTAACTTCAGGCATAACGGTTGGGGGCGCGCTGAACCTTGTCTCCGGGAACCTGACAACAGGTTCCAATACGTTGACCGTTGGAACTTCCGCATCTTCCGCGGGGTCCGTCAGCCGGACTGCCGGCGCGGTCATCGGGAATTTCCGGCGCTGGATCGCCGCCGCCGAAGCATCGGATATTCTCTTTCCCGTCGGGACCGCGGCTGATTATTGTCCCCTGAACCTCAGCTTCACCTCGGCGCCTTCGACCGGCGGGACGCTTTTATCCGGGTTCACGGCCTCGGATCCCGGCACAAACAGCGTGGACCTGAGCAGCGATCCCGTCCGGGACGGCAGTTTTAATATTACATCCTGTTATCCTGACGGATACTGGACCCTGACGTCCGGAAACGGACTAAACGGCGGTGTCTACTCTCTTGACGTGACCGCTGCCGGATTTGCCGTGATCAGCGATTATACAAGTCTGCATCTTTTGAAAAGATCCAACTCCGCTTCGGACTGGACGGTCGACGGAACGCATCTCGCCACGACCGGGAGCAATGACATCCCCGTCCTGCACCGCAGCGGAATGAGCGGTTTTTCGGAATTCGGCCTTGGGGACGGCGAACCGGTTCCTCCCATCTCCCTGACTTCCACGGGTGGAACCACGGCAGCCACCTACAACACCTTGAAGGAAGCCTTTGACGCCGTTAACGCCGGGACCCATACCGGGGACATCGGCATCCTGATCGAGTCAAACGTCACGGAAACCTCCTCTCCAACACTGAACGCCAGCGGTTCCGGCTCCGCCTCCTATTCCTCCGTTCTGATCCGTCCCGGAACGGCCGGCGTGAGTATCAGCGGCGCGGTGTCCACGATGATCAATCTGAACGGCGCCGACAACGTGACCATCGACGGACAAGTGGGTGGGAACAGCGGAACCAAGGATCTGACGATCCACAACACGAGCGAAGCCTCGAACACTAACAAAACGCTCTACTTTTATGATGCCTGTAACAATACGGTCAAATATGTGATCATGCGCGGAAAGGCACCCTCAAACAGCAGCATCAGCATCAATAACGGCCTGGTGCACTTCGGCGGCGGTTCTGTGACCGGCAACGACAACAACACCCTCGATCATTGCGATATCGACGGACAGGGAAACACCAGTGCCTGCGTGTATTCCTATAATCCAAGCGGTTTAACTCCGGATAACAGCGGGAATACCATCTCAAATTGTCATATTTACGATTTTTATGCAGGAACAACATACCGATATCACTCCGGAATTCACCTTCCCTGGTGGGGCAACGGATCCTGGACCGTTACCGGCAACAGCCTCTATCAAACCGCATCACGAACTTTTCATGACAACGATTATTGTACAATCTACGGCATGTATTTCGACATTGCCGGAAGCTGTACGGTCAGCAACAACCATATCGGCGGCTCCGAACCCGAATGCGGCGGCTCGACCTGGACCCATTCCGGCGGGAGAGGCGCTTTCATCGGTATCCATATTGAAGGAGCATCCGCTTCACTGACAAGCGCCATTGACGGGAATGTCATTTCGAATTTCAGCATTTATCATTCAGGCGAGAATGCCACAAATTTTATCGGGATCAAGGTTGGTGACGGAAAAACGACGATCGGTTCAAACACCGGAAACACCATCGGATCCTCTGCAAATAACAACGCCATCACGCTGAATGCCCCGTGGAATGGCTATGCATACGGTATCGTATACAGTTCAGGAGACGCGCCGGCTACGATCAGCAACAATACCGTCGGGGGAGTAACCCTCTATTATTACGGGGAATTCTGCGGGATAAACAATACAAGTTCAAATGCCGGAACACATCTCATTTCGGGTAACTTGGTCGGCAGCCTGACGCAGAGCGGGAGCATCCGGGGGCTGAACAGCAGCGCTACCGTCCTGTTCGGCATTGCATCACGGGCCGGAGGAGGTACGACAAGCGTTAGCAACAACACCGTGGCAAACCTGGAATATGCCTCGACAAGTACTGCTGCCAAAATTCGCGGGCTCTATCTTAATGATCGCGGCGGCAGCGTTTCCGGGAATACGGTCCGCGATCTGAGCATGTCTGCCGGCAGCACTTCTTCGGGCGACAACAATGCCTTAAGCGGGATCTATGCCGTTTACACCTACAATCCGAACAATGTGTCCATTTCGGATAACAGCATTTATAATTTGTCAAGCACACACGAATCCAATGCCGTTGAAATGAACGGGATCTATTACAAGAATACCGGGACAGGATGTATTATCGATAAAAATCATATCTATAATCTGTCTCAAAGCACCTCCAACTCAGCATCTCTTATCAACGGGATACAGATGGTAAGCGGTCCCGTTTCCGTGATCAACAATATGGTCAGTCTCGGTTCGGGTATATCAAATGCCCTCAATATCCGGGGCGTTGCAGATGCTTCAAGTTCTGCCAATACGCTATGCTTTAACTCCGTCCGCATCGGCGGCACGGTGACCGGAACGGCCGGCAGCACCTATTCCCAGGCTTTTTTCCGGAGCGTCAGCGCCGCGGACGATATTCGCGGCAATATTTTTGCCAACATGCGAACGAATGTCGGTTCAACGCAAAAACACTACGCCGTGAATTTGAATTCCAACGCATCGCTCACGCAGGATTACAATCTGCTGTACGCCGGCGGAACGGGAGGCTATGTGGGGACCGCCAACAACGGCACGGACAGCTATGCAAGTTTAGGAAACTGGCAGACCGCCACATCGCTTGACGCCAATTCGCTCTCGGGCGATCCGCTGTTCCACACGCTGAACGATCTGTATGTGCTTCCGCCCTCACCCGCCTCCGGCATGGCTCAGCCGGTCAGCGGCATCGGCACGGATTATTACGGGAACGCCCGGAGTGAAAGCGCGCCCGATGCCGGCGCCGTCGAATTCACCGGCCGGAATGCCGCGGCGTCGGGAAGCTTCACAGATCCCGTGACGGAAACGGAAAACGGCATCATTTCCACGGATGCCGCAGGCGGGGTTACCTTTAATCCCTCCTCAGGCGTCAGCGGCAGGGTGTCGGGCTATTATTTCTCCGAGGGGCGTTCCGGCAATCTCCCGGATGGCGTCAGCAGTTTGTCACCCTATTACTGGATACTCTCGACCGACGCGGAGTCCTTTACGGCAACGCTGCGGCTGTACTTCGACAAGATCAGCGGGAACGGGATCGGATCTCCCGAAACATTGCAGTTGCTTCGGCGGGATAATGAGAACGGGGACTGGGAAATCCACGCTGATGTGACAAATACCTCAACCTATATTCAGGCGAACGGACTGACGGGATTCTCCGAATTTGCCCTGGGCGGCAACAATGATAATTCCCTGCCGGTGGAGCTGACCGACTTCAACGTAGAATACCATAATGGCGAGGTTTTGTTAGAATGGACAACTGAGTCCGAGACCGAGAATTTGGGTTTTATTGTCCAGAGACAGTTGCGAGTTGCGAATGAATGGGAAGAAATTGCGAGTTATGCCACTGTGAAAGACTTGCAAGGGTACGGCAGCACCTCCGAAGCGCACGAGTACGCCTATACCGACGCGTCCGTCGTTCCGGGTGCGACCTATCTCTATCGCCTGGCGGATGTGGATTACAGCGGCAAAATCACCTGGCATAAGGAGATTGAGATTAAGGTTGAGGCTGAGGGGGAGCAGTTACCGCTGGTTTTTGGATTGCAGAAAGCCTATCCGAATCCCTTCAATCCGAGTGTGACGCTGAGCTACCCCCTGACTGATGATGGGCAGACGACGTTAAACGTTTTTAACCTGCGCGGGCAGTTGATAGAGACGCTGGTTAGCACTTATACCCTTAAAGGCACTTACTCTTACAAATGGCAACCGCAGAACCTGAGTGCGGGAATATACATCATTCGCCTGCAGTCAGGCAATCAGACCAATCTGCAGAAAGTGATCTTTGTGAAATAATTCCTCACCGCAGAGATTCTGCGTTCAAAGTCAAGGTTAAAGTGCATAGTTTGGATTAAATGATATTTGATTTTTAAGCACACCAACGATAATATGAACAAGTTTGCGCATACATGCTCCTACCGCAACCATTTTAGGTTTTCCGCGCGCGATCAGGCGTTGATAAAACTCGCTTATAACAGGATTACATCTGATGGCGCATAAGGTTGGTAAATATAGAGCGGTGCGCAGGCGTTTGTTGCCGGTCTTACAGAGTTGGGTTTTACCATTCATCTTGCCGGATTGGTTATGGCGGGGTGCCAGACCGGCATGGGCCACTTGTTGCTTAGGGGTCAATGCCGGAATACATTCGCATAACAAAATAGCGCTGGTTTTCTCCCCGATTCCGGGAATAGATTGGAGTAAACCGGATTGATTGCGCAAGTTTGGATGGGAGTCAATATGCTTACGGATTTGAACCTGTACTTTCTCAATCTGTTTCTGATAGGTCTGAATAATATCCTGGGTTTGGCTTCGAATGGCAGCCTCAGTAACCGAATCCAGATAAGTTTTTTCATCAGCCTGTTTGCGTATGAGATGTTCCAAATGACGCGCCATCAATTTGAGTTCTTCAATTTCAGGAACTATGACCGGTGTCGGCTCTGGCTTTCGAATCGCCAGATAACGCGCAATCAAGCGCGCATCGTTCAGATCGTTCTTGGTGCGCGAAAGTTCCGATTGGGCGAACTTTTTGACCCGCACCGGATTCAGAACTGTGACGACAAACTCCGTATTGGACCGGAACCAGTCAATCAGCGGTTTTTCATAACCACCCGTCGATTCAACTCCGAGATGAACTCCAACCGGGTTCTCTTTAGATTGTTTCAACACCCAATCCCTGATTGTCTGCCAGCCATCGATCTGATTTCTTACTTCCGGATGGACAATCTGAAAAACTTGATCTTCACTGCAAAGAGCCGCTGTGAAACCAGACTTGCTCATGTCAATGCCTAAATACAACTTCATGAAAATTCTCCTGTCTGACTGTTTTACCATTGAGGATCCGCTTTATTCTTTCCGCTCTACTCTTGCTACACACAGGGTCAACGCCCTTAGATTCTGCCCAGACTTGAAAGAAAGATGGGCGGGAATTAATCTCCGCGACAAGCTCTGGTGGCCTAAAACACAGATCAATTTCTCCACCCAATGGTTTCATATTGCTAATTTCTTTTTTATTTATTTTATTCACAACCAAACGTACAAGATTCACAGAGGTAACGCTGAGTTACACGGAGATTTCTTTTAATAGGATTGACCCGACGCCTCCCAACAACTATAAACTAGGCGTAATGGACAAAAACTATCGAATAACTCCGGCGGTAGCCGGATAATGACTATTGAATGAAAATTCCAAATTTCAAATCTCAAATTTTAAAATGAATGCTTCAATGTCTTATTGCCTTAAAGACTACAAATGATCCGTCAAGAGCCAGTCAAGGCCTGGTTATTAACCGGACTTCGCTTTGCTCAGCAATCGAATGACAATTGAATAACAATAAATGACCATAAATGCCGCCGCCGAAAGCGGCTAATGACTATCGAATGACTATTGTATGACTATTGAATGACGTCTTTTCCGAGCATCAATGTGTGAATGATAGCCTTTTGGACATGCATGCGGTTTTCAGCTTCGTCGAAGACAATCGAATTCTGAGATTCCATAACGTCATCGGTGATTTCTTCACCGCG
>JALOAB010000097.1 GCA_023229045.1 Fidelibacterota bacterium | reverse complement strand
AACTGAAAATCGCCACCCGCTTCGAATAGAAATCCAATAATCCAAACAGCCATAGCAATATAATCAATAATATTCAATGAATTTGTGCCATAGAACTGAGCCGCCAATAGCGGAGAGGCAATCAGTAGCAGGAGAACGCCCTGTAGCAGAAAGACCTGAAAATAGCAAAACCACCAGTATTTTGCACCGTACCTGCGGCGAAAATTCTGGTAGCGGTAATCCTCGCCTTTGCCCCAGTTACGCCAGGTAATATAACCAGCCAGTCGCAGACCCCAGATCGTAACGAGTGTCAGCAGAAGCAATTTGCGGGTTAGAAAACCATCTGTCCGGAAAAACCAGAACCAAGCCAGGATTACAAATCCAAGTCCCCAGCCGCTGTCCACAATACTGGCGTTTTTCAGATAGACACTCAACAGCCACATACCGGTCATAAAGATCAGAATCAGACCGGCACCCTGCAGATATATTTGCCAGAAAGTCATAATTCACCTCTATTCAAACATGTAAGCAACCGCCACGGTACCCAGCCCGTTGTGCACCCCGATGACCGGTGAAATATCCACGATATAAACCGGCGGAAGGTTAAGGATTTTCTCCAGTTTAGATGCGTATTCGTCAGCCCTGGCCCGATTATTGGAATGGACAACCGCATAGTTCCAGAGTTTTCTGTCGGCTGCTTCGGTTTTTATAATTTCGATTATTTTTTTCATGTTGGCAGACCGGCTGAAAGATTTCCCAAAAGCCTGGCCTTTACCATTTTGATCCATAGACACGATTGGTTTCAGGTTGATAAGTTTGGCAATCAGTCCGGTCAAGGGTGAAACCCGCCCGCCCTTGACCATATATTTCAGTGAATTTATATCGGTCAGGATGCGGGTATTTTTCACCCAATTTTCCGACGCCGCCACAATCGTATCAAAAGAATCGCCGGCTTCAATCGCCTGGGCAACCCGCAGAGTGATCAGGCCTTCCGACGCCGACAGATGCCGGGAATCAATCACATGAATTTCTTTATCCGAATAATTTTTACTGATCTTGACCGCAGAATCGTATACGCCGGTCAGTTGACTGGAAATATGAACAGTGAAAATCTGATCATAGTGGGCGGTCAGGTGGTCATATAAATTGCGGATCACTTTATGATCGGGTTGAGAACTGCGTGGCAAATCCCGTGACTGTTCGAGCATTTCATAAAAACGAGCCGGATCCAGCGTCAGCTTATCCAGATAAACATTATCGCCAAAGCTGATTTTAAAGGGGATCATCTGAATCTGATATCGTTCCACCAACTCCCGGGGCAAGTCCGCCGCAGAATCGGTGACCAGTGCAATGGGGAATTTGCGGGCATGCGCGGTTTCGTATTGCCTCAGCATATCATCGACTTTAATCTGGCTGATTGTGCCCAACGTCCTGATTTCCTGGAAGAGTTCGCCTGGTTGATTAGTATGGATATGGAAATGAAATTTTTGCTGAGTCCCCGCAACGATTGCAGAATTGCCGTAATTTTTCAGGATGTTTTTCAGTTCCGTCACTGACGCGCCGGATTGAGTAAGAAGGGCTTCAGTGCAGTAACGGTATTCAATGACATCGTATTTTTTAAAAATATGAGTGGTTTTGTCAACTTCAGCAAAACTGGTTTTCGGCGGATGTTTGATTAGTTTGCCTTTTTTAATCTGGGCCAGGATACCTTCCAGAAAGTTTACGAATCCCTGAGCACCGGCGTCAACAACGTTATACCTGGCGAGAACTTCAAGTTTTTGAGGGGTCTCTTTCAGCGATTGCACGGCGGATTGATAGGATTTTTGGAGTAATTCAGTAAAATCAGTAACTCCGGGGGCGTGAAATTCGACACTTTTAATCCAATCTTCAACAACCGTTATAATCGTACCTTTCACCGGCTCCACCACGGCTTCATAAAGATAACGCACGGCATTTTTCAATAATTGGGCAAAGCGGGTGAGATTGATCTGATCGGCGTCGGTTATCTGTTCGCGGATGCCATGCAGGAATTGAGCGAAAATTATCCCCGAATTGCCCCGGGCGCCCAGGATTGCAGAATCGGCAATCGAGTCCATGGTCTGTTTAAGCGAATCGGACAGTCTGCTGTTTTCCATGATCGAAACCATAGTGGCGGCCAGGTTGGTGCCCGTATCAGCGTCGGGTACGGGAAAGACATTGATCTTATTCAGATGGGATTTTTGCTGGATGATCGCCGCTCCGCCCGCCATAAACGCCGTATAAAAGTGCAGGGATGATAAATTTTGAATTGGTTTTACCATTTTTGTTCCATCCGCTTAATGTCGGTTATCTTATAACCAATATCCTCTAATCGTTGTAAAATGCCGGCATAGGTATCGTCGTCAATTTCCGGAGTGCGGCTCATGATCCAGACGTATTTCCGGCTGGGCAGACCGACGACTGTATACTTGTAATCGGGATCAAGATCGAGAACGTAGTAAGGAAATTTGACCGGCCAGAAAAACTGAACCTTCCAGATGGTATTTTCCGGATTTTGGATAAAGCCTTTGGCACTCATTTTTTTCGGTTTACCGTTTTTAATAAAACTATAACTGATTTCCACCTGTCCTTTTGGGTTCAGCCGGTAAGATTCGATGCCGTTGATGGCGCCCTCCTCAATAAAATTGGGAGCCAGCCCAATCACATACCAGTCACCCATGAATCGTTCGATGTCCAAACCGGAAAATACCTGCATAACCTCCTCATTGTTGTTACATGATATGAAAATAACAAGAAAAATCAAAACAGTAATTTTATAGATATTCATGCCATTTTGAGTACGATTTATTCTGTACGTTACACTAACAGAAAGTAAATGGAAAAATCAAATCCGGAATGCCAGGTATTGAAAAAACTTACCAGGCATTAATCATTATCTGGCATGGCAAAGACGGTTTTGGGCAAATAATGCCCAGCGGGATTTACCTCTATTCACTGAAAATTTCTTCGGGATATAACGCAACTAAGAAGATGGTTTTTATGCGATAATAGAATAATCATTGAAAATGCGCCAATATTGTTGGCGCACTCCGAAATTTTATCTTGCCAGCCAGCCGCCGTCAACCGCCACGGTATAGCCGGTCATATAGTCAGAAGCCGCTGATGCCAGAAAAACCGCGACGCCCTGCAAATCCGCCGGTTCGCCCCAGCGCCCGGCTGGAATGCGATCGAGGATCGATTTCGAGCGAACCGCATCGGCACGGAGCGGCGCGGTGTTGTCGGTCGCCATATAGCCCGGCGCAATGGCATTGACATTGATGCGATGAGGCGCCAGTTCGTTGGCCATGGCACGCGTTAAGCCCATCACGGCGCTTTTCGAGGCGGTGTAAGACGGCACCAGAATCCCGCCCTGGAATGACAACAGCGAGACAATATTGATGATCTTGCCGCCGTCACCTTTTTTAATCATCGTTTTCGCAACCGCCTGACTGAGGAAAAAGACGGCTTTTTGGTTGAGATTGATGACGTCGTCCCAGTCTTTTTCACTGAATTCGCTCAGCGGCGCGCGCCGGATAATCCCGGCATTGTTGACCAGAATATCGATATGACCGAATTCCTTCAGGGCAGATTCGACCAGCGGCGCGATGCTGGCTTTTTCCATTAAATTGGCGGAAAGACTGAGCGCCTTTCGACCCATTTGTAAAATTATCTGGCGGGTCTCATCGGTCGGCAAAATATCTACAGCGACTACATCGGCTCCGGCTGACGCCAAAGCGGTGGCAATCGCCTGCCCCAGTCCGCGCGCCGCGCCGGTTACTATCGCAACTTTGCCGTCTAATTTGAATAAATCCAAGATGTTTTTCGATTCCATAATACCTCCTTAAAGGTCAAAAATTATTTCTTCCAGGGCGGAACCGCTGGCAAAAACTCCTCGAATTCCGCAATCAGTCGCGCTTCGGTCTGATCGTCATATTTACCATAAATGAATTCATCCAGATAGCGCTTATAAAAATTCTCCCAGGAACGCTCTTCGTGTCCCGGATTGATTGAGAAAAAGCGGGCTGAATTGCCTCGCGCGGCTTTCAAATCGCCAAGCGCATCGCCGATCATCAACACATTTTCCGCTTTATATCGCCCGTCGATCGCCATAGCCAGTTGTTCATTTTTACTGCCGATTTCCTGGCCGGCGATCACCCGCGTATAGCGGGCAATGTCGTGCTCTTCCCATTCGCGCCGCAAAGCTTCGAGCGGTGTCGCCGAACAGACCATCACGTCGGCGACTTTCTGAAGTTTTTCAAGCGACTCGCGTACAAAAGCAAATGGCGGCACGTCGTGCACCAGGCGGGCGATGTCAGCATTGACGGCTTCACTCCACTCTAAAGCTTGTTTCAAAATCGGGTCGCCGGTACGTTCGACCTCGGCTTTGAGAGCCGGATTGCCGAGTTTGGTCTCGCGGGCAAGCCAGTCGCGCAGTGACTGGGCAACCGGAATCGCGGTTTTGCGCGCCTGCACTTCCGGCCATTCCTTCAGCAAATCAAAAACCATTACCAAGCCCGGGAAGCGGTTGATGCCGCGCCATTTGGAATACAGATTGACGAACTCCGCCGCGGCCCGCGCATATTTCGAGACGGCTTGCAGATTCCAGTAATTGATGATATTCGGGATAAAGCATTCCTTGTGCTTGATCTCCATCGTGTCGAAGGCACAGCCGTCAGAGTCGATTGCAACTAAAAATTCATGACGTTTTTCGAAATTCATCAGAGCCTTTTTAGTCAAAACTTTCTCCTTTTTGTTTAAACCGTATAGGTCGTGGAAGCCGTCTGCCCGCCACGTCCGGTCCAGTTGGTATGGAAAAATTCGCCGCGCGGCTTGTCGACCCGTTCGTAGGTGTGCGCCCCGAAATAGTCGCGCTGGGCTTGCAGTAAATTGGCGGGCAGGCGACCATTGCGGAAACCGTCGAAATAATTCAGGGCAGTCGAGAGCGCCGGCACCCAGATGCCGTTCGTAATGGCCGCGGCAATGATCCGCCGCCAGGCGGCTTGTGAGGATTCGATCTTTTCCTTGAAAAACGGATCGAGCAACAGGTTGCTCAGTTTTGGATTTTTATCGAAAGCCTCTTTGATTTTTCCGAGGAATTCGGAGCGGATGATACAACCGCCGCGCCACATCAGGGCAATCCCGCCGTAATTCAGATTCCAGCCGAACTCTTTGGCGGCGATGCGCATCAGGACATAACCCTGAGCATAGGAGACTATTTTAGCCGCGTACAATGCCTGACCGAGATCGGTGATGAATTGTTTTTTATCGCCCTTGAAATTAGGTTTGGGACCGGTCAAGATTTTAGCGGCAACAACCCGTTCCTCTTTCATAGCCGACAACATGCGGGCGTAAACTGCCTCGCCAATCAACGTCAGTGGCGCCCCGTAATCCAGCGAGGCCTGCGCCGTCCATTTGCCGGTGCCTTTCTGACCGGCGGTATCCAGAATTTTCTCAACCAGCGGCTGACCGTCGTCATCTTTATAATCCAGAATATCACGCGTTATTTCAACCAGATAACTTTTCAGATCGCCTTCATTCCAATCCGCAAAAACCTGATACATCTCTGCATAACTCAACCCGAGCAAGTCTTTCATAATCTGGTAGGCTTCGCAAATCAATTGCATATCGCCGTATTCGATGCCGTTGTGCACCATTTTCACGAAGTGACCGGCGCCTTTTTCGCCAACCCAATCGCAACAGGGCGTGCCGTCTGCGACTTTAGCGGAAATTGCCTGAAAAATCGGCTTGACATGCGGCCAGGCCGCCGGCGAGCCGCCGGGCATGATGGACGGACCGTTCAGCGCGCCTTCTTCACCGCCCGAAACTCCGGTGCCGATATACAACAGACCTTTGCTTTCGAGATATTCGGTGCGGCGGGTGGTGTCCGGGAAATGCGAATTGCCGCCGTCAATGATGATATCGCCTTTTTCGAGATGCGGAATAAGCAGTTCGATAAAATCATCGACCGCCTGACCGGCTTTGACCATCAGCATGATTTTGCGGGGAGTTTTCAGAGATGCAACTAATTCCTCGATCGAATGCGCGCCGATTATATTTTTACCCTTGCCGCGCCCGGCTAGAAAATTATCCACTTTCGCTACGGTGCGATTGAAAACCGCCACCGTGAAGCCGTGCCGTTCCATATTCAGCACCAGGTTCTCGCCCATCACGGCTAAGCCGACTAAACCTATATCTGCTTTGTTCATAAATTTTCTCCTGATATTTAATTGTCGTTGAATCTTTCTTTGGTTGACCACAATCCCAGCGCTGGATTTGAGATGAAGAAAATCTCCTCACCATCCGGTAAAACATTGAAACCGTCGGTTAATTTCTTCAGATCGTAGCGTTTGAGCATTGCGGCGAGTTCACCGTAATTGAAATTGACGCTTTCGATTTCCTTCCGCGAAATATGACCGGGACAATAAGTAATGGTAAACCGGTTTTCGGATGAACCGTGAATCAGATGTGCCGCCGCGCTGAGATTATTCTGCAAGTCAGCATTTTCATCCACAAATCGTAAAACTTCCGGCGTGGTGCGGTAACCGTATTTACGGATCAGCCGGTCGATGTCCGCATCTTCGCCGAATTCGCGCAAGCCGGGCGCCAAAACAATCAGTTCACCGCCATCGGCAATTGCCATTCGCGTGCGGTAAATACTCTTATTGCCGAGCCAGGTGCTCTTGAATTCCTGCGGATCAAGCCAAACGACGACTTTCTTAAGCGGCTTTTCCAATATTTCGAAATTGACTCTCAGGGAAAGTTCGCTGGCTTGCCGGAAACATTCGTAATCGTCGCCGATAAAAAGACCTTGCATACTCAAACGCCCTGCGGCATCTTTACCAATGACCGTCAATACATAGACGATCGACATCTGCCGTGCAAAATTCTCCGAAGCATAATTCAGCACCCGCCGCACCGGCGTGTCAGCCCGTCCCATGATGCGTTCCATGCCGTAAACCGCTCCCAGAAAATGGCTCTTGTTAATGCCTTCCTGCCCGCCGGTTCCGACTAAGATATTCTTGTTGTAATTGGCCATGCCGACCACTTCGTGCGGCACGACCTGCCCAATGGAAAGGATCAGATCGAAACCGCCTTCCACCAGCAATTTATTGACCTGCGCTGGCCAGGCGTAATCCAATCTGCCCTCGGAAACATCGCGCACAAATTCCCCGGGAACCTCGCCGAGCGTCACCAAGTCTTCTTTCCAGCGATGAATGCGGAATAGATTGCGCGGCAGGTTGCCGAACATCTTTTGGATTTCGAAATCGCTCATTGGAAAATGCGTGCCGAGCGCCGGCAGAATCGCGGTGAGATTACTATGGTAATATTGATACGCCATCTGCGTCAGTTCGCCAGCCCGCGAATGAAAGCGCGTAAAATCGGGCGGAATAGCCAACACCTTGCGGCGATTCCCGATCTTTTCCAGGGCGGTATAAAGGCCTTCCCGGATTTCGGTCTCTGTCAATCCCTGGTTGACTGAACTTCTTGAGCAGAACAGCATCTTTTGATATTTTCTCCCGATTTAGCGCTGGATGCGCGCCGAGCCGCCTTTGACGAAATTCTGCACCTCGGCTAAAGTCGCCATAGTCGTATCGCCCGGATAGGTGGTCAGTAGAGCGCCGTGCGCCCAACCGAGTTTAACAGCCTCTTCGGGAGCCGCTCCGGTCAGCAGACCATAGAAAAAACCGGACGCAAAGCCATCGCCGCCGCCGACCCGGTCGAATACTTCCAGTTCGGCTGTAGGCGCCTGATAGGTTTGCCCGTTAATCCAGGCCACTGCGCTCCAGCTGTGCCGATTGGTCGAATGGACTTCGCGCAGGGTCGTCGCTACGACTTTGACCTGTGGATGTTTCTTGATCACGTCGCCAATCATCGCGAAGAAAACCGACGGATCGAGCTTCGATTTAGCGGTCACTTCCGGGCCGGGAATTCCCAGCCCTTTCTGCAAATCTTCTTCATTGCCG
>JALOAB010000096.1 GCA_023229045.1 Fidelibacterota bacterium | reverse complement strand
GCTTTTATGAAAGCTAAAAAACTCTTTGCCAAATCGCGTTATATAATGGCAACCGGATTTGTTATCATAGGCGTATTAGCCTCTTTTCTCATTTTACATAATTCCAGCGAAACCGCCTATGCCAGTTACTCGACGATCGTGCACGAAGCCAATTTGCCGATGGGCGTCGCCCAAGGCATATTCCCGGGGCGCGTGGTCTGGGTGCACAATCCGGACGCCACCAATGAGAATTGCGTGCCGGATTCAACCGCAAATCCGCAATGGCCGTGGCAATCAAGTTTTATTACTTATCGTTCCGGGCTGGCTTGGTTTTTACCGCAGAATAATGATCAGGCAGTAGTTGACAGTATGGTTTCTTTAGCCATCCAATCTCTGACGGGAGAAACCAGCGACAGTCTGGCCTGGGTGGCAATTTTCAAATATCATAATACCAATCGTGGAAAGGGCGCCGTGCATTATTCTCCGGGCGAGAAAATCTTTATTAAAATGAATGCCACCAGCGGCTGGAGTTATAATGTCAACACTACTGATTTATCCTGCGTTCTCAATGATTATTATGGAGTTTCCGAAACTTCGCCGGCAGTCGTAATGTCGGTTTTTCGTCAACTTGTCAATGTCGTCGGCGTGGAGGAAAGTGACATTTATATCGGCGATCCGATGAAACACATATACAAACACCTGTACGATTACTGGCACAGTGAATTTCCCGATGTCCACTATCTCGATCATGATAATCCCGATTCTCTAGGACGGGAACATGCGCAGGCTGGCACAATCGAAAAAATATTTTACTCCGATCATGGCGAAATCTTAAGAGAGAATGTCTGGGATGCAGACCGAACCGGAGAAGGTCCGGTCTATGATGACTGTCTATACAATATTTTCGAAGATGCCGAATATATGATCAATATTCCAATGCTGAAAGGTCACAAACGGGGTGGCGTGACGATGTTTGCCAAGAACCATTTTGGATCGCATACCCGCCCCGATGCCGCACATCTGCACAACGGTCTGGTCGCTCCCAGGGAAATGGAGATAGCCATCGAACGACCGGGATATGGCCTGTATCGGGTTCAGGTGGATATCATGAGTCATTCGATCCTCGGTGAAAAGAATCTGGTCTATCTGATGGACGCTTTATGGGCGACTGATCATGAACTCGGAAAGCCGCTTAAATGGCAGATGGCGCCGTTTAATGATGATTTTATGTCATCGGTTTTTGTATCATTGGATCCGGTTGCGATCGAATCGGTTGGATATGATTTTCTGCGTTCGGAATTCACGGCTGAGCGGGTTCCGGCGGCCGGTACTTATGTGCAGATGGATGGCGTCGATGATTACCTGCATCAGGCCGCCGATTCATCGAATTGGCCGGAAGATTTAGTTTACGATTCGGACAACGACGGGATTTTATTTGCCAGTCTGGGCGTTCACGAACACTGGAATAACGCCGCATCGAAGCAATATAGCCGCAATCTGGACCCGGACAACGGCACCGGAATCGAATTAATCAGTATTCCGCCGACTACTCCCGTCGCTATCCATGGCGAGCCCAGCCAAATTGCCGGATCGTTTAAACTCTATTCCAATTATCCGAATCCGTTCAATGCCACCACTAATATCCGATATATTCTAAAAGCACCAGCGCGGGTAGAACTGAAAGTATATAATCTGTCCGGGCAACTGGTTTCTGTTCTGGAGAATAGTGAACTGAACGCCGGCGAACATGTAGCGGTCTGGAACGGCACTCTGCTCTCCGGGCAAAGCGCGCCAACGGGCGTCTATATCTATCAGCTGAATGTGGCAACCGCTAAGCAATTGGCCGTGGAGTCGCGTAAGATGCTGTTGGTTAAATAAGCATTACAGATTATGAGAGTGTTATTTATTGGCGGCACCGGCGTAATCAGTTCGGCCTGCTCAAAACTGGCAATCGAACGCGGAATTGAGTTATACCTGCTGAATCGCGATAAGAGTTTCCGCCCGATACCAGATGGCGCTCATCTTTTAAAGGCTGATATCCGGGATAAGGAAGCTGTCCGCCGGGTAATCGATAAGATGGCTTTCGATTCGGTCGTAGAATGGATAGCTTTCACACCCGATCAGATCGAAGCCGATCTGGAGATTTTTAAGGATCGGACTCAACAGTATCTATTCATCAGTTCGGCTTCGGTATATCAGACACCGCCGGCTAAATTGCCCGTTACCGAAGAGACTCCGCTCGAAAATCCCTACTGGGAATATTCGCGCAATAAAATCGCCTGCGAAAAACGGCTGAGGCGGGCATATCAAGAGGAACGATTTCCGATCACCATCGTCAGACCTTCGCATACTTACGATTGTACGCTTCTGCCGATGCACGGCGGATACACTATCGTGAATCGCATGCGAAAAGAGAAAAAAATCATTGTGCATGGCGACGGCAGTTCGTTGTGGGTGCTGACGCACCACCGCGACTTTGCCAAAGGATTGGTGGGATTATTGGGTAATTCCAATGCGATTGGTGAGGATTTTCATATCACTTCCGATGAATTATTGACCTGGAATCAGATATTCGGGATTTTAGCCGAAGCCGCCGGAGCAGAGGCGAAAATTGTGCATGTTCCTTCGGAAATCATCGCCCGATTCGATCCACAGTGGGGCGATAGTCTGCTGGGCGATAAAATGCACAGTATGATCTTCGATAATTCCAAGATCAAACGCTTTGTGCCGGATTTCAAGGCTGAGATTCCATTTGAACAAGGCGCCGCAGAAATCATGCAATGGTATGACGCCGATCCGAACCGTCAGGTTATCGATAATACTGTCGATCTATTGATTGATGAGATAATACGCCGGTTCGAATTGGTAAGATAAAATACTGATAACTCAATTATGTCAGATTTTAAGGCATATTCTATTTTAGGTACAACATCTTACGGATTTGGACTTGCCTCTGTACGTCAATTTCGGCGAAGTAAACACCGGTCGGCACGGTAAGCCCATTCCGGTCGCGTCCGTCCCATTCAATAACATGATAACCGGTGGCGTAATCGGCGTTAATTAGTTCCGCAATCAGTTCGCCGCGCAGATTATAGATCGCAAACTTTACGCGGCTATTATTCTTCAGATAAAACGGGATAACTGTCCTGGAATTGAATGGATTAGGGTAATTAGCCAATAGTTGAAAATCGTTCGCAATGGATGCGGTGTGATTGACGGTGGTGGCGTTCGAGGAAGTGTAAAAGGCAAAGGAACCCGGACAGACGCCGACGTTTAGAACTTTGATCTCTGCACCGAGCGTATCAAGAATAACGACCTGATCCGGTGCGGAATAGTCACTCAGTCCCATGAAAATATAGGTGCCGTTAAACGCCATGGAAAATACGCCGGTGTAATTGCCGATGGTCTTAGCCGCATTGATCGTCAATGAATCGGTCAGAGGCGCGACACCGCCGTTGTATGACCTGTAAACCAGACCATTGATGAGCGTAATGTCGTCGCAGTAATTGGTAGTGAAGCCAAGTTCTTTAGTCATTACATCGCCGGTAACCAGATCGATACGGGAAGTTCCGGTATAGGTGTTCCAGTCCGCGTCGTAATAGGCGCTTAAAACATACAATTTATTGTCATTCAGCAGAAGTTGATTCGGCCCGGAGATAACGGTAAAAGTATCGGACGGGGCATATTTCCCGCCGATTGAATCCAGAGCAATGACAACATCAGCCGACGACCAGTCCGTATTCATGGCAATCGAAGTGAACAATCTGCCGTTGTTGGCAATGATATTGTCCGGCAGACCGTCGATCGCAATCGTGTCGTCAATCTGCCAGGTGGTCAAATCCAGTGACAAAATGCCCGGCAGGTACCAGCAGGTGATATAGGCGTGATCGTCCGCGAAGGCAATATCGCGCGGCCCGGCATAGGTTAGAGAAATCGTCCTTTCGTATGTTGCGCCTCCGTTCAAGTTCATGACTTCCAGCGAGTTGGAATTATTCATCACAATAAAGAGTTTATCCTGATAAATCTTAAGATTTTGACCGACGTCACCCAGCGGATTATCGTTGAAATCCCAGTGCACTGGTCCGGTCAGGTTGCTCGTTCCGCTCAATTGCCAGAGAGAAGCATTGGTAGAATTAAAAAGACCTTCGCAAAGGATATAGCTAAAATCATCCGCCAATCCGATCTGAAAGACCAACAGCGTCGTTAAAAAAGTCAATCTCAGTTTCATTCTTATAAACCTTACTCTCTTATTTGATGTTATATTGGATGGTTCCGGTGAAAGCCCGTCCGGGCTCAGGGTATCCCTGCATACTCTCGAAAAACTCGTTAGTCAGATTGTCAACACCAAAAACAAGGGTAAACCAGCCTAAACGGTTTTCGACTTTATATGAAAGACTTGTATTTATTATCAAATATTCGCCCAGCATGATATCATCAGGCCAGTTATACATGGCGATCCTTTGACCGACATATTCGACCGTGCTGTGAAAAGACCAATGCCGCAGGGTGAAATTCAATCCGGCGGCATACGATTCCTTTGGAGTATAGCGCAGAGCCTTTGTATAATTGTCACCTTTAGTCAGATTGCGGGAGTCGGTGACGACGCCCTGAATAAATCCATCGATCGGCAACTGCGGCAGTGACCAATTGATGATGATTTTGGCGCCTTTACGTTCGGCTCTGAGAATATTGGAGGGTTGCCAGTAGGATTGCACCGGCGTCCACTGGATCAGGTTTTCGTCCTCCTTATAATAGCAATTGAATAAAACGGCGAGTCGCGATCGAATTCGCAGGAAAACATCGAGTTCGTATTTAGTTGTCTCATCTGGTTTAAGGTCAGGATTTCCGCCCGGTTGCCAGTAAAGGTCATTAAAAGTCGGATAGGCGTAATAATGCCCATAACTGCCGGAAATTGAGTTAATTAAACCTGAACCGCGATAGGCGAGCCGACCGCCCCAGGTCGCTTTCCGGTATAAATCAGGTGAATATTCGAATTTTATCCAGGGACGCAGTTCGTAATTTTTATTTAATCCCCAGGGCAAAGCCAGCACATTGGTCCAGGTCGTGCGGGAATGATTACCGGCTTGTTTGCTCTGCAATCGGTCGGATTTCAGGTCGGAAGTGAGATCAAGGCTAAGGTTGAGGTTGAGATTAAGGTTAAGTAATTGTCGGTTAGTGTTGTATATGATCTGATCGGTGGTGACGACATGCCGGCTGTCGATGGCAATTTGGGGATTGACATACCTTTCGTATGAGTGACGATGCAGGGTCTGGATGTGGGAATAACTTTCATTTGCCGTCCAGCCGATCTTCAATCCTGAAAAGCCCAGAGCATCCCGACGAAATGCATCCGGTGAAGGATTCCAGACCTGTCCGGCGACGCCGCGTTCCTGCTCGGAGAAAAATACCATCAGGCGCATAAAAGCCCGCGAATTAAAAATATAGCCATTTTGCCAGCTGACATAATTTTGTGCCAGGGCATTATTCCGACGAATAAAACTGTCATCGCGCCAGGAGACTTCGTAATCGCCGCGATAATTGTTACGTCCGATCAACAAGTTAGTGTTCCAGTTAGCTTTGTTGAAATCGAAATTGGCATACAGGCTGAGTTTGCCGTAACTGCCCGCCGATAAAGAAAAACCGGTCGCATTATTGGTTGGTTCGATATTCAGAAGACCTTCCGAATTTTCCGCACTGGAATTGCCGGCTTGCTCGGGTGCATAATTAATACTGGCGATAAATGCCGGCGGCAGTTGCGAAATGTCGATCTGGCCGTTTTGAGCGCTGGTCAGGTCGAAGCCGGCGATCACGACTTTGGTGTGAGTGGAAGGCGAGCCATCCAGGCTCAGAGTGCTGATGCCGGTTGGTCCGCCGTAGGACTTTAAATATAAACCGGGGATGGTCGTCCAGAGCCGGCGATGCTCGACAGCTCCGAGATCGCTGGAACGCTCTACCCGGCGAAGATTAATTTCCGAATTATGGCGTGAAATGATTTGTCCGGCAACCGTCACCGAATCCAGACGTAGCGGGGCAAAAGGGAGGATGATCGCCAGGCGACTTTTCGCTTTATTTAAAACCAGAGGCTGATTTTGATACCCGATTCGGGTAAAAACGAGCGAATCGCCGTCTTCGTAACTGAATGGCAGGATGAATTCACCTTGTTCATCGGTTACCAGCCAGTGATTGCGGCTTTGATTATAGACGAAAACATAGGCGACCGGCTGACCATTGTTATCAGAAACGTTTCCACTGGTTTTAGTAAAAGCCAGAACCGCGCAGGGTAGAAGCACCAGCGTAATAATTTTATGTAATTTAGAGTATAATCGACCCATCTGCCTATCCTTAATAACCCGCGTACTCCAGATTGGCCAGAAAAACACCAGGTATCCTGACTCTCGCCTCAACCGTTGCTCTGCGCCTTCCAGATCGAATGACCCGTGGCTTATGCAGGAACGTCCGCGATTACAGTAGCGGGGCTGTGCCCGATTTTCACGAGCTTCCCTTACATGTTTCTCTGCTTAAAATGCCTTTAAATCGGCATTTCTAATCCAACTAAAAAGAACGGCTAAAATTATCTTCCAGCGATTTTAATTGCAATAGAAAATTTCAATATTTTGCTTTCTACCGTTAATAAAATAAATATTACCAGTGTATTCCAATAGCAGAATACTCATAAAGACAGGTTAATTGAATCCCAGTAGGCTTGCTGTTTAGCTGTTAGTTGCTGTTTTAAATTTTCATCAGCAAAGCTGGCTTGAATAGCATTTTGCATAAGTTGCTTTATTTCCGGTAATGAAAAATGATAATCCGAAATCAGCAGATTCAATTCATCGGTCAGATTGGCGCCGAACATGGTCGGATCGTCGGAATTGATAGTAACGAATAATCCGTCATCGAAAAAATTACGGATTGGATGTTTAGCGCCGGAAGGGAAGATTTTGGTTTTTAAATTGCTCGTAACGCAGACTTCGAGCGGAATTTGCCATGCTTTCAGGTGGTCAATTAAAGCCGGATCCTCGATTGAGCGAACTCCGTGACCGATTCGTTCAGCATGGAGTAACTGCAGAGCGTCCCAGACTGAATCAGGACCGTCGGCTTCGCCAGCGTGCGCGACCAGCCGAAAACCGCGTTTTTGAGCTTCGGTATAAACCGCGGTGAACCATTTGGCAGGAAATTCTTTTTCACTGCCGCCCAGTCCAATCCCGATCACATCCTTTTTATAAGGGGTGATCTTATCCAGTCTTTCTATCGATGTTTCCGGACCGTGATTGCGCACAATATCAACAATCAATCCAATTTTGATAGGGTATTCGGATTCGGCGCGGCGCACGCCGGAAATGACCGCCTCGGTCACCGTTTGAAAAGGCATATCAGATTTGACAAAATCATAAGGCGAAAAATAGACCTCAGCATAGATGATGTTTTGCTCAGACAGACTGACGATCGTCGAATAAGCCATATCTTCGATGTCAGCCGGTTCACGATAAAATGCGCTCTTCCAATACCAGATGTCAATAAAATGCCCAAAGTCGGTAAAAATGAATTTCCGCTTCAATTCTTCCAGATTGCGCACTTCGGTATTGCCATATTTTTTTATCAATCGTAAAAGCGATTCGAGCGGAAAGGCGCCCTCAAGATGCAGATGCAATTCGACTTTCGGCATCGCTTTAATTATTGCCACAGAATTCTTTATATCCATTAAATCTCCATTTTAATTGGCGGAAAATATGACCAATTTTCGACTTCCGCAATAACATTTAATCTTGATCGTAATCGAAAAAAATATTGCAAAGCCTGGCTGATCTTGGCAAATTTGGAGCATGATAATCATTTTTATAACAGGAGAAAGATATGCGCTTAACGATTCTCGGTTCCGGTTCATTTCTTCCGAATAAGAAACGGAATTGCTCGGGTTATTTACTTGATATCGGAAAAGAAACAATTCTGCTGGACGGCGGATCGGGCACTCTGCGGCAAATCGTTCGCGCTGATCGCTCGGTATTGGAAATAACACGGCTCTTTTACAGTCATTTGCATCTCGACCATATCGCCGATTTTCTGCCTTTGCTTTTTACCCGTA